>JBIJCH010000369.1:0-2932 GCA_044344815.1 Flavobacteriales bacterium
TGGTAACCGGCACCGATGGCCCAGCTGAAGTTGGAGCTGCTCTCGGTCTCGCTCGGCACCACGATATCCGGAGTAAGGCCGGGGATACCGGGGATCGTGTACTCGGCCGTGGTCGCGCTCGAGCTGTGGATGCCCAGCTGTGCATGCCCATAGAAGCCCTCCTGCTGGTCCTGGAAGTAGTACTTCAGGCCGGCCTGCACGGGCAGCATGGAGGACTTGTCGATGAAATCGCTGAAGTCATCCTTCACCGTGAGGAACATGTAGCTCACCTGCAGCGTCACGCCGAGGTTGTCGCCCACGGGCAGTTCGAAACCCACGGCCGGACCGATGCCCAGGCTGTAGACATCACCGAAGTCGCCCATCGGCAGGGCCACATCGGCACCCAGGCTGATCTGGTTGCTTTGGGCCATCACGCCACCGGCCAGGGCCATGGCGGCGAAACTCACGAGTACCTTCTTCATGTTGGTTTGGTTTTTTCGCGGTGTGGGCCAAAACTAGGCCTAAGCACCTTCACGAATATGAGGAATGTCGAAAATCTGCGCTCGGGGACTGCATCAGTCGTTGGGTCAACGACAAGCCCCGTTCCGATGGTCCGGAGCGGGGCTTTCGTTCGCAACAGCCCGACCTTGCTGGTCCGGCGCGCACATCCCTAGCGCATGAACGCGTACCCCACGGAGACCTGCACGAGGTTCTGGTGGGTCTTCACCAGGTCGGCCTCCTCCTCCAGCGTGGTGAACCCGCGCCAGTAGCGAAGCCCGAGGTCCAGGCCGTTGTCGAGGCGATAACCCAGCCCGAACACACCGGCCACCTCCAGGGTGTTCAGTCCTTCGGTGGAGGTATCCTCGGTGTCCAGGGAGGTGGTGATGGTCTCCCCGTCGGCGGTCACGCTCTGGGTGCCGTTCACCGTGAGCTTGCTGCCCGTGAGGAAACCGAGCGCGGGACCGGCGTGGAGGCTGAACCGATCGTTCAACCGGTAGCCCAGCATGATGGGCAGCTCCAGGTAGGACAGGGTCTGGCGTGCATCCGCCTCGATGGTGGTGGTGGTGCCGGCCAGCGTGATGGAACTGGAGATGGACTCCTCGCTGCTGCGCGTGCTGTACAGCAGCTCGGGACGCAGCAGCAGGCGGTCGCTGAGGTCGATGGAGGCGAAGGCGCCGACATGGAAGCCCGGCCCATCATAGGCCTTGGGGTCCTCGCTGCCGGCCGGTGCATCGTCTCCGGCCGTAACGCTCTGGAAGTGGTAGTTGAAGCCGGCCTTGCCGCCGAGTTCGAGCTGGGCGCTGGCGCCGAGGGACAGTGCGATCGCGGGGATCGTCAGGAGAAGCTTGTTCATGGTGTTCCGTGTTGAGGATGCCGGTCCATTGGCCAAGCGCGTGCCAACCCGCTGCCGGGTAGGACGAACGGTTCGGCCGGGGACCTTCAGGGGCGTTCAGGCGAAAGCCCCGCGCCGGTGGTCCGGAACGGGGCTTCCCTGTGTGGTGAGCGCGATCAGCCCTGCTGTTGCGCGCGGATGATGTTCAGCGCGCTGCCGGCCTTGAACCACTCGATCTGCTGGGCATTGTAGCTGTGGTTGGCCAGGATGGTGTCGCTGCTGCCGTCCTTGTGCTTGAACACCAGCGTGAGGGGCTTGCCCGGGGCGAACGAGGTGAGGTCCGTGAAGTCGATGCGGTCGTCCTCCTGGATCTTGTCGTAGTCGGCCTCGTTGCTGAAGGTGAGCGCGAGCATGCCCTGCTTCTTCAGGTTGGTCTCGTGGATGCGCGCGAAGCTCTTCACCAGCACGGCGGCCACGCCCAGGTGGCGCGGTTGCATGGCGGCGTGCTCGCGGCTGCTGCCCTCGCCGTAGTTCTGGTCGCCCACGATGATGCTGGCCACGCCGGCGGCCTTGTAGGCGCGCTGGGTGGCGGGCACCGCGCCATGCTCACCGGTGAGCTGGTTCTTCACCTTGTCGGCCTCGCCGTTGAAGGCGTTGATGGCGCCGATGAGCGTGTTGTTGCTGATGTTGTCCAGGTGGCCCCGGTAGCGCAGCCAGGTGCCGGCCATGCTGATGTGGTCGGTGGTGCACTTGCCCTTGGCCTTGATCAGCAGCACGGCATCGCTGATGTTCTTCCCGTTCCAGGCGGGGAAGGGCTCGAGCAGCTGCAGGCGCTGGCTGTCGGGCTTCACCACCACGTTCACCGTGCTGCCGTCGGCGGCGGGGGCCTGGTAGCCGTTGTCCTCCACCGCGAAGCCCTTGGGGGGCAGCTCCCAGCCCGTGGGCTCGGCCAGCTTCACCTGCTCACCCTTGTCGTTGGTGAGGGTGTCGTGCACCGGGTCGAAGGTGAGCTTGCCGCTGATCGCGATGGCCGCCACCATCTCGGGCGAGGCCACGAAGGCGTGCGTGTTGGGGTTGCCGTCGGCGCGCTTCGCGAAGTTGCGGTTGAAGGAGTGGACGATGGAGTTCTTCTCCTGCTTCTCGGCCCCTTCGCGCGCCCACTGGCCGATGCACGGGCCGCAGGCATTGGTGAAGATGGTGGCGCCGCTCTTCTCGAAGGTATCGATGAAGCCGTCGCGCTCGATGGTGTAACGCACCTGTTCGGAACCGGGGTTGATGCCCAGGTGCGACTTCGGCTTCAGGCCCTTGCCCACCGCGTCGGCCACGATGCTGGCGGCGCGGCTGATGTCCTCGTAGCTGCTGTTGGTGCAGGACCCGATCAGTGCCCATTCGATGTCGGTGGGCCAGTCGTGCTTGGCGGCCTTCTCCTTCATTTCGCTCACCGGCGTGGCCAGGTCGGGGGTGAAGGGACCGTTGAGGTGCGGGCTCAGGGTGCTGAGGTCGATCTCTATCACCTGATCGAAATACTTCGCCGGGTCGGCATACACCTCGGGGTCGCCGGTGAGGTCGGCCGCGATGGTATCGGCCATGGCTGCCACTTCCGCGCGGCCGGTGGCCTTC
>JBIJCH010000033.1:0-11046 GCA_044344815.1 Flavobacteriales bacterium
GTCGTTGCAGGCATCACCCTGCTCACCGGCCAGGTTCGGGCAGTCGTCGTTGGCGTTGCAGATGCCGTCGCCGTCGGTGTCCTGGAAGGTGCCGGCGCATACGCAGTTGGCGGTGATCACATCGTTGATGGTGCAGGCATCGTTGTCGTTGCAGGCATCACCCTGCACACCGGCCAGGTTCGGGCAGTTGTCGTTCGCATCGCACACGCCATCGCCGTCGGTGTCCTGGAAGGTGCCGGCGCACACGCAGTTGGCGCTCCACAGGTCGTTGATGGTGCAGGCGTTGTTGTCGTTGCAAGCGGTGCCCGGCAGGGCGGGACCACCCGGAACACCGTTGCAGTCGTTCACCAAGGGCAGCGGGTAGGTCAGCTCCGGACGCACGGTCTCACCGGGGCCGGCCTGGTTCCACACGTAGGTCTCCAGCACGTTGGTGGGGCTGGACACCTGGACGTTGATGTGGAAGGAGAAGGTACCGCTGGTGGTGAACTGGCCGATGAGGACCTGGTTGGTGCCGTTGGGGTCGACGCCCTGGCTGGCGGGCAGGGTGGTCCAGGATTCGTTGACCACGCTGAAGGTGCTGCCGTTGGCCTGGAGGGCGGCGAAGTCCATGGTGCCGCCCAGGTTGTAGACCAGCGCGGGCACGGTGCCGGGCACGTTGCCGTCGTTGCCGGTGAAGCCGGGGTAGACGGTGCACATGGTGAGGTTGCCGTTGGTGTCGGCGCTGCGCAGCACACCCAGCTGGGCGGCGGTGCTGCCGCAGGTGGTGCCGGTGGAGGCCGTGCCGGTGGCGCTCACGGTGATGTAGGAGTCGAAGGCCGCACCCTGGGGCAGACGACGGGTCTGGGTGGGAAGCTCCGAACCCCAGTTGTCATCGTTCCAGAAGGTGGTGGTGGTGGTGAAGTCCAGGGGGTTGGGGCTCACGGTGCCGCCCTGGGGGACGGGCGCGCCATAGACCTGGATGAGCTTGTAGCCGGGGGCCATGTCCACGAAGACACGGTAGCACTTCATGCCGGCCGCCAGGGGGAAGGAGCCGCCGCCGAAGTTGTTGTTGTAGGCATCGGCATCGGCCTGGGTGATGGTGTAGTACTCCTCGACGACGATGCCGTCAAGGCCCTGGGCCTGCGTGGTGAGCGCGCCCAGGAAGAGGGCGGCGCTGCACCAGAGGGAACGGATGAGATTTTTCATGGGATGCATGCGGATGATGCTGCCAAGCGAGGTGCTTAGTAGCAAGTGGAGTTGAAGGCGTTGACGAAGAGGCCGAAGTCGGCGGTGTTGACGATGCCGTCGCGGTTGAGGTCACCGGTGCAGCCTGCCACGGAGGCCACGTCGGTACCGAGCTGCGAGGCGAGGGTCCAGTTGGTGGTCCAGGGGGTGGCACCGGGGGCGAAGGCACCGCGGTACTTGGCGCCCTCGAAGAAGCCGTCGATGGGAGCGGAGAGGGTGGAGGCGGCGGTGCCGGCCGGGGGCACGGGGTTCACGCGGTCGGTGAGCACGTTGCCGGGCTGGGTCATGTTGTAGGTGTAGTCGATCAGGCCGCTGGCCAGGATGGTGTTGCCATCGGTGGCGGTGAACTTGGTGAACTCCGTGCCGCTGGTGACGTTGGCACCGTTGATGCGCAGGGGGTTGAGGCAGTCGATGAAGGTGCAGTTCTTCACGTTGAGGGAACCGGCCACCCAGCGATCGGTGGTGGTGGTGGCGCCGCCCCCGAGTGCGCCGGCCAGGTTGAGGCCGGAACGGAAGCGGGTGAAGATGCAGTTGATGATGTTGCCGTCGGTGCGCTCCTTGGCCTCGATGGCCTCATCGGCCTGGGCGATGGTCTGGGTGCGTGCGATGAGGGTGGCGTTGTAGATGGTGGGGTTGGACTTGATGCCGTTGTTGGCGGCGGCGTCGTCGCCGTCGCTCTCGAAGCCGTTGTCACCCTGGTTGTTGGCGCCGCCGGAGTTGTCGGGTCCCTGGAGGCCGTAGATGAACTGGAGCTTGCCGTTGTAGCCCTGGTCCCAGTCGATGTAGTCGTCGTCGCAATGCATGGCCACGAGGTACTTGGCGTTGACGGTGCCGCCGAAGAACTCGAAGCCGTCGTCGAGGTTGCCGATCACCTCCACGTGGTCGATGGTGGTGCCCGAGCCGACACCGCCGAGGGTGAGGCCGTTGATCTCGTTGTTGGCGCCGATGATCTGGCCGCCGTGGCGGAGGCTGACGTAGCGGAGCACGCCGGAGTTGTCGGTGTTGACCTCCGCACCGATGGGAGCGCCATAGAGGTGGCGGCTGTCACCGGCGGCGAGGCCCTCGATGGTGCCCACGCCGTCGGTGGCGGTGGCGGTGGCATCACCGTCGGCGGTGCGCTTGTTGGTGTAGGCGCGTCCCAGCACGATCAGGGAGCCCCACTGGCCGCGGTTGGTCACGGCGTAGGAGCCGTCCAGGGGATCGGCGGCGGCGGTGAGGATGATGGGGCAGCTCTCCGAGCCGTTGGCCCAGATCTGGCCGTCGCGGGCCACGATGATGGCATGGGCGGCGCCGGGGTTGGAGTTGGCCTTGACGACGGTGCCGGGCTCCACGAAGAGGTCCTGGCCGGCGTTGACGTAAACGCGGGTGTCGAGGATGTAGAGGTTGTTGCAGTTGAGGGTGGTGCTGCTGTTGAGCAGGTTGTCGTTGGCGTCCACCAGGGTGCTCATGAGCACCTGGGTGCGTGCCGACACATCCGGACAGCCGCAGGCGCTGCCCACCGCCTGCGCGGTGGCGGCGGTGTTGCCTACGGCGGCGATACCGGCCGCGAGCAGGCTCTTGTACAGGGTCTTCATCTTCTTCGGGTTTTTGGGTTGTTGGGGTTCGTTCCAAGGAACGCGGCAAAACTCCCGTGGCATCATCCCTTCTGGGTTAGCGCCACGATATGCTTTGCTTACAGTTCGCTGAAGCGATCGTTGCGCGATCGCTCATCGCGCCCAACGTTCGCTTAACAAAGGCCTGCCCGGGGCGGCCGGTGGAAGGCCGGGCCTGACCGTCGGTCCGCACCTGAAAGGACGCGGCTGCCGCGCGTCATCGCCGCGAGCCGCTCAGCGCGGCTGTTGCACCTGTCCGCGCAGCTGCGGGAACAGCACTTCGTCAGGTCCATCGGCCTGCGTGGACACATAGCGCACGACACGCTTGTCCGGTGTGCGCACCTGCACGTTGAGGCGGTAGCGCAGGTCGCCCGAGGTCGTGAACTGCCCCACCAGCACCACGTTGGCATCGGTGATGCCCGGTGTTCCCCCGAGCACCGCCCAGGCACCGTCCATGGTGTGAAGCACGGCACCGCTCGAGCGGTCGAGATATGCGGTGGACATGCGGAACTCGACGACATCGCGTACGCTGTCCCGTGCGATCAGGCCGTCCGACGTGCACAGTGGCGCCGTGGCCACCGCGCGGAGGGTGCTCAGCTGCGTGCGATCGGGGTAGGGTGGACAGTGGAGAACCGAACCGTCGGGGTCGAGTTGACGCGGAACACCCCAGTGGCCATCGCTTGCCGCGCCGATGGTGAGCCATGAGTCCAGCGCAGCGGGCGACAGGTCGAGGGCCGATCCGCGCAGCCTGTGCCCATATGCGGCGCCGTTCACCTGGTCGTTGAAGAAGGATGCGCTGGTCGCGATCTCCAGCTCGTTCCGGGCGTCGCCGTACACCATCTGCAGCTCGTGGCCCGGTGCAAGGTCGATGAAGATGCGGTAGGTAACCAGCGGAGCACCGCCGTCCACAGACTGCACGTGGTAGGTCTCCACGAGCACGCTGTCGATGGCCTGGCCGCTCACTCCGCCGCACGTGCCGAGCAGCAGGACGGTCAGCAGGTCCTTCGTCCGCATCGGATCGACGGTCCGGCTCAGAGCTTGGAGACGCGCTTCACGGTGCGTTGCGCGCCAACGGTCACTTCCAGGAAGTACACGCCCGTGGCCTGGCCGCCGAGGTCGAGCACCTGCTGGCGGTCGCCGTTCATCGGCCCCAGGTCCTGGGTGAGCACCGTTTGTCCGAGCGCGTTGCGGAGGGTGAGCACCACACGCTCCCCGCTCAGGTCGGCGATGCCGATGCGCAGCACGTCGCGCGTGGGGTTGGGGCTCACCGTCACGGCCGGGGCGGTGGCAAGCTCCTGCACACTGTTGATGCCGCTGCAGATGCAGCCGGTCTGCCACGTGTCGTTCGCGGTGTTCGGGTCGCCGTCATCACAGGGCTCACCGGGCAGCGCGTTGCCGCCCGGCACCCCGAGGCAATCCTCACCGAGGCAGCTGCAGTTCGCATCGAACACATCGTTCTGGGTGTCGGCATTGCCATCGTCGCAGGCCGTTCCGGGAAGCGCAGGCCCGCCGGGCACGCCCAGGCAGTCCACCTGCTGGTTGCCGCTGTTGAAGCAGAGGGTGGGATGCGTGAACTTGTTGTCGGCCGCGAACCCGCCGCCGGCCGTGTCACTGGGCAGCAGCGTGGCGTAGAACTCCATGATCTCGTGGCAGTTCGGGTCGCTGCATACCAGCGTGTCGGGGATGCGCACCCACAGGTTGAAGCACACGTCCAGAACGCCGTCGGTGGTGAACTGGCCGATGAGGATGCGGTTGCTGGTGTCGGGACCTGCGATGCCGCCGAGCACCGCCCAGGCGAAGTTGTCATCGCTGTAGCTGCTCGGCCCGGCCGGGTCGAACATGGCCGGGGCACTGCCCACGTAGGTGATGGAGGGCGGTACGGAAGGCGCGTAAAGGCCGTCCGCCGTGCCCAGGGGAATGCCCATCGCCGAGGTGCTGTTCGCCAGCATCGGTGAGCCGGTGCTGCCGCCGTCGTTGTTCACCAGGGAGCCATCGGGGTCGTCCGCCTTCGGCACACCCCAGTGCGCATCGCTGGACGCACCCATGCTCAGCCATGAGTCGATCATCACGGAGTTCTTGTTCAGGTGGATGTCGTTGATGGCATCGCCCCAGGCCTCGCCGCGGTCATCGTTGTTGAACAGGATGGTGGACGTGTTTATGGTGAAGGGATGGTTGGGGAAGCCCCCCACCGTGAGCAGCTTGTAGCCGGGCTTCAGGTCCACGAACACGCGGTAGGTCACCGCGCCCTCCTCAAGCTCGCTGCTGCCATCGGTGTCTGATGCGTCTTGTGCGTTGGCCACATAGTAGGGCTCCACGATCAAACCCTGGAAACCGCTGGGGTCAGGGGGTGTGTACTGGGCCATGGCGCCGCCCATCGAGGCCAGGAACAGGAGGGAGTGGAGGGTAAGGGTGCGTTTCATGGCGTATGCGTTGGGAGGGCAAACGTAGAGGGGCGATGTGCGCACGATGTTGGGCCGGGCTTAAGTGATCGTTACCACGTGCGGGTCAGCGCGCGGAACGGATGAACGGGATGGTGCGGACGCGCTCCGTGTCCTGCAGCACCGCGAGGTAGGCCCCGGGTGGCAGTGCCGAGAGATCGATGCGCAAGGTGCCGGCGGAAAGGTTGCTGACCGGAGCCACGACCGGGCGGCCGGTGGCGTCGAGCACACGCAGGGAGTGGGCGCCGGAAGAAAGGCCGTGACCGCTCAGGTGGAGCGCCTCATCGGCCGGGTTCGGATAGGCGGTGATCACGGTGCTCAGCGCATCATCATCAATGCCCACGTCCGGACACACGATGCTCACGTCAAGGCCGTTGCAGCTGTCCGGACCGTAGCAGCAGAGCTGCTGCACGTTGAAGTTCGCCAGCGCATCGTAGTTGCAGGCGTTCGTGTCCAGGCAGCCGAACACGATGACGGTCTGGCACGACCCGTCATCACAGCCCGCGTTGGGGTCGTACTCCAGGAAGTTGGGGTCCATGCACCCGCATTGCGGAGGATAGACGAGAAGGCCGTTCGCGGTCTCGTCGGGCAGGAGCACGCTATCGGTGGACACCAGTTTCAGGAGGGTGCCGTTGCGTTCCACCTCGATGTTCAGCTTGAAGCTGAGCTCGCCGGCCGTCGTCACCTGGGCCACCAGCACGCGGTTGTCCGCGGTGGGACCCTGAACGCCGGGCGTGGAGCAGCCCATCCGGAAATCGTTCGATACGAAGGCGTTCACGAGCGTGGAGTCGAAGAAGGCAGCCGAGGGATCGTCGCCCGCCACGTTGAAATTCGGCGGCGTGATGGTGCCGGAGGTCAGCGCGGTAAGGCCGTCCGCGGTGGTGAGCGGTACGCCGGCACCGGGGTCCGCGTTCAGAAGCAGGCCACCCGCCACCTGCGCGCTTCCACCATCGTTGTTGCTGCCGCCCACGATGGATCCATCGGTGTCGTCGGCTTTAAGGATGCCGAGCTTCTGGTTGCTCGCGGCGCGCAGTGAAAGCCAGGAATCGAGCGCCGTGGTGCCTTCGTCGAGGGCGCTGTTGTTGAGCTCATGGCCGAAGACACGGCCGCGGTCGTTGTGGTTGAAGAGAAGGTCCGTGCTCGCGATCGAGAGCACGTGGTTGGTGTCGCCGTAGACCGCGCGCAGCGCACAGCTGTCGCAAAGGTCAAGGTACACGCGGTAGGTCCGGGCGCCCGCCAACAGACCGCCGGGCGTGCCGGTCGTGTCGGTGGCGTCCTGCGCGTCGGATATGTAATAGGTCTCCACGATCACGTTCTCCAGCACGGCCTGTGCGTGGGTGCCTGACGTGGTGAGGATGGCGGGCAGGGCGATGACGGCGCCGATCAGGGCCCGGCGCAGGCCGCAGGTCACCGTTCTCATTTGATGGTGTATTGGATGACCAGCTGGTATTCGGTGCCGTAAGCGTACTGGTCGAACGTGTAGTCGTAACCGGTGCCGAAGAGGTACTCGCGACGGATCGGCGAGTTGAGCAGGTCGCGTACGCGGAACGACAGGAGCCAGTTCCTGCCCACGCGCTGGGAGGCGGTAAGGTCGATGAGGTGGCGCGGCATCTCGTAGGCGCGGATGCCGTCGGGCAGCAGCTCGCTGTTGGTCACCGCCAGCTTCGCGCCCTGCACGTTGTAGCTGCCGCTCAAGGTGAGGCCGAGGCTGTCCAGCCCGTAGGTGATGGTCGTGTTCACGATGTAAGGCGCCTGCCCGAACATGGGGGTCGTGTAGTCCACCGGGCGTCCGTCCAGGAACGTGGTGAGCTCCGACTCGGACTCCATCCAGGTGAGGTTGCCCCGCAGTTCCAACTGGCGCGTGAGCTTCGCACGCCCCTCGAGCTCCAGGCCCAGCACCTGGGACCGGTTCGCGTTCCGCCAGGTGAAACCACCTTGCTGCGTGCCCAGCAGTTCGATGTGGTTCTGGAAGGTCTTGTAGAATCCGCTCACGGAGACGTTGTTGCCCGACTTGAAGAAGCGCTCGAGCCGGATGTCGAAGTTGTCGATGCGGGTCATCTCGAGCTCGGGATTACCGAACACCGGCGCCTGCAGCGCATAGTCATAGTACTGCACCACGCTCAGTTCCCTGAAGCTGGGGCGGGCGAGCGAGCGGAAGTAGCTCAGGCGCAGGTTCGTCGGCGCCAGTTCGTCGTCCACCAGGCGATGGATGAGGTTGATGCTCGGCAGCAGGTCCCACTGCTGGATGGAGCCGGGTACCGCGGGCTTCGGCTCGGGGCTGCCGGAGCCGCCCAGGGCCAGGTCGCCCACCGTACCGCGGATGGTGTCCTCGGGCGCGATGCCCTCCTCGTAGAAGCGCTGGATGTCGGTGATGAGGTCGGTGTGCTCGACGCGCAGGCCGCCTGCCACCCGCAGGCGTTTCGTGAGGGCGTAGTCGGTCATGCCGTAGGCCGCCCACACCTTCAGGATGCCGATGTCGTTGTCCTTGAACGACCCGAACGGCTCGTAGCGCGAGGTGAACCGACCGTCGGGGCGCATCTCGAAACGACCGGGATCCTCCCATTGCGTGGGACCGGGTGCGCCCTGCACCACATAGTACTTCTGCTCGTTCAGGCGCTCATTCCACCGGTAGCCGCCGCCGAACTTCAGCTTGCGCACCTTGGCGGCGTCCTCGCCCAGCGGCAGTTCCATGCCAAGGCGGGCATCGAGCATGTCCTCGTCCAGGTATCGATAGATCCGGCCGGGAGGTGTGAGCGCCCCGTCCACATCGGTGATGGGCTCGCCCTCCGGCGGCAGGATGTACTGCACCACCTTGAAGTCGAGCATGTCGCGGCCGCCGAAGCTGTACGACACATCGGGCGTAACCGTCAGGTTGAACTGCGGGATCAGGTGCTTGCTCCCGTACTGGAAGGCCCACAGCTTGCGCTCCTCCCAGTACTGGTCCTCGCTGGCGAAGGTCTCCCCGCTCACCGTGGGGTCGAGGAACTCCATGTAGCGGGCGTAGTTCTGACCCATCACGTTGCCCATGGCCGTGAGGGTGAAGCTGTTGTTGCGGTCGAGCGTGAAGGAGACGTTGCCCAGCGTGCTCCACGAGTTGGAAATGGTGCTCAGCTCCTGCACGCCCTGACGCTTGAAGCCGTCGCCCGGCGTGGGGTCGTCGTAAGGCTCGAAGGTCCGGCCGTAGAGCGCGTCATTATCGAAGATGGTCTCGGTCTGGTAGCGGAATCCGAAGAGGTAGCCCAGTTGCTTGGGCTTGTCCTTCTTCTTGAACAGGTCGACCTGGTTGCCGATGGTGAAGCCGGCGTTGAAGTTGGGGCTGCCGTCCTCGCGCGTCACCCGCCAGCGGCTGTTGTCCCACTTGGTGTTCAGCTCGGCGAGCTCGGCGTTCACGATCGGCGAGAAGTACGCCAGGTTGTAGGTGCTGTTGTACGTGTTCACCGCCGACTGCACCGCGTCCGTGTTGTACAGCAGCGCGGGCGGGAGCAGGCCCAGTTCGGTGAGCGCCAGGTGCTGCAGCGTGGCGTTGTTGCTCATCACGTTCGACTGGAAGCCTGGGGTGGAGGACGTGATCCCATAACCGTTGAGGTAGCCGCCCAGACCGAGCAGGCTCAGCTGCTGGTAGAGGTTCGGGTCCACGAACGTGGGGTAGTCCTCCACCGCATCGGGTACCCCGTCGGGGATCGCGCGCATGCCGTCGTCCCAGCCCAGCCAGTCGGTGCTGCTGCTGCCCGCGCTCACGATCTGCTTGAAGCTCGACTGCGGGTTGTAGCCCAGGGTGGTGGTGAAGGACACCTGAAGCCGTTGCGGGTAGTCGCTCGTGTTCAACGACATGTAGGCGCCCGACCAATCGCCAGGCAGGTCGGGCGTGGCCGTCTTGGTGATGATGATGTTGTCCAGCAGGCCCGTGGGGAAGAGGTCGAGCCGCAGGTTGTTGGTGAAGGGGTCGAGCGTGGGCACCCGGCCTCCGTTGATGGTGGTGACCACGTAGCGGTCTGCAAGGCCCCGAACGGTCACGAACGAACCCACCGTGGACACGCCGCTCACCCTGCGAACGGCCTGCGAGGCATCACCGTCGCCGGTCTTCTGGATCGCATCGCGCGAGATGTAGTCGAAGTTCACCGCCGAGTTGATCTTCATGCGGTCGAGGTACGTGTCCGTGCGCTTGTTCGCCTTCTGCACGATCTCGAACTCCTTCAGCTCGGTGCCCTCCTCGCGCAACTCGAAGTTGATGATGGTGACACCGCCGGGCTCCGGCGTAATGGTGCGCTCCAGGGCGGCATAGCCGAAGAACGATACCACCAGCGTCACCGGACCGCTCTGCTTGACGGGTAGCGAGAAGTTGCCCTCGAGGTCGGCGGCGGTGCTGATCGGGGGCTGGGCGCCCTTGATGGCCAGGGAGGCCATCAGTCCCTCACCGGTCACCGCATCGGTCACCTTGCCGCGGAGCGTGCCCTGGGCCCGCGCTTGAGCGAGGAGTAGAAGGCAGGCAAGCAGAAGGGTCAGGAGGCGGGCCATGTCCGGTTCAGTTCGGGGCGCAAGTGTACCCGGAGCCGGAGCCGGGCATGTTAGAGCATGGTTATGGATGATCGATCGCAGGATTGTGTTTCCGTGAACGAGCGCAGCGGTCACGGTACCGGGGATGCGTCGACCTTGTTGCGCAGGGACGCTGCGGGGGGATGGTGGGTACCGGACCGCTGCGCTGCAAGGTTCGACCGGCTGCATGAGCCCTGTGCGAGCGCCACCTTAAGCTTTCGGGAGGCCCTGAACGGTGCGGTCCATCGCGCCGGTCGGCCGTTCAGCGGCGCTTGCGCGCCGATGGCTCCGGGGCATCGCTGTAGTGCACCAGCCAGATGGCGTGCAGCACTCCGTCGATGGGGTGTATGCTCAGGAGCGCGAATTCCATCCGGTAGGCGTCGAAAACCCCCGGTGGTACGCTGCGGGTGCCTCCGGCGGAGCGCTCCTTCACATGCGCGACCACCTTTTCATGCAGATGCGCCTTGCGTACGCTGGAGAACGGTATGGTGGAGGACAGTTCGGGATGCGGCTTGAAGAGCAGATCCACCTCCTGGGCGGGCGTGCGGTGCGGGTCGAGGGCAGGCGCGTGCGCGTCGATGTGCGCCTTCGCGGCTTCCGCGCCCTTCGCAGCCACAAGGAATGGCACCTTCACCAGCTGGCCGTCCCGCTGCCGGAAGCTGAAGTGCCGCGCCCCCCGGCCGCCGTTGTAGCGCACCTCGCCATCGATGGACAGGGTGCGCATGACGTCGATGGCCTCTTCGACGAGCTCGCCGAAGAGCGGGGTCTCGCTGCGCTCCTGCGCGCTTCGTTTCGCCATCGTATCGCCGGGATGTGTGCCGCGTTGCGAATGGACGGCTTCCACATGAAGCCAGCGTTGTTTTGATGCGAACGATGAATTAAGGCTTCATGAACATTCGTGGCTCAGTGGCCCATGGCGGGTGCGCGCAGCTAGTTTCGCCGCCCATCAAGCCCCGAGGGGCACGGTCCATCACGGTCATGCCATCCCGCTCCAAGGTCTTTCAGGACGACGACAAGGCCTTCCTGGCATGGATGCGGGCGAACCCCAAGGGCTTTGTTCTGAACGCCCGGCGCAAGGCCTCCCATCCCGTTTGCGTCATGCATCGTTCGGGTAGCACGCACATCCTTGGTGAGCGCAATTCCGATACGGGTGCCCTTACCGAGGGACCGGTGATGAAGGTGTGTGCCACCAATGTGGAGGCGCTGCTCCACTATGTGCACACCGAGCGTACAGGGCGGCTCACGTTGGTGAAGCGCTG
>JBIJCH010000423.1:0-2540 GCA_044344815.1 Flavobacteriales bacterium
CGCCTCGTTCCGCGGCCGGCGCTTCAGCTTCTCGCTCACCCCGTCCACCGGCACCTATTACGGCGGCGACCGCACGAGCCTCACCACCTCGGTGCGCGCCAATTTCGGCCGGCACTTCAACGTTACGGTGGACCACGTGTGGAACGACCTGCGCTTCGAAGGGACCGATGGCGGTGGGCAACGGACCCTGGAGACCCAGGAGCTGGCCATGTACCCCACCTACGCCTTCAACCCGCGGCTCACGCTCAGCCTCTTCGGCCAGTGGAACAGCCTGAACGACCTGGTGCGCCTGAACCTGCGGCTGCACTGGATACCCAAGATCGGCACCGACCTGTACCTGGTGCTCGACGAGAGCGACGCGCCTTCCGACGGCCTCGACCTTTCCGACCCGGACAGCCGGAGCGTGGTGGGCAAGCTGGTGTGGCGCTTCGTGTTCTGACCCCGGTCAGTACCCGGCGGTGGAGCGGCCGTTACCTTCGGCGGCCATGAACGCCGTCATCCCCCGCTGGCTCTCCGTTCCGCTCGCCGTCCTGGTGGGCGGGGCGCTTCTGTATGTGGGACGCCCCGTGCTGGTGCCCCTCGCCTACAGCGTGCTGCTGGCCTTCGTGCTGTATCCCGTGGTGCATAGGCTGGAAGGCTGGCGCGTGCCCCGTTCGCTGGCCATCGGGCTGGCGCTGTCGCTGCTGGTGGTGCTGCTGGCCGGGCTGCTGTGGCTGCTGGCCTGGCAGGTGCGCAGCTTCATGCACGAGTGGACCGTGCTGAGCGGCAACACCTCCGTGGGCATCGAGGAGCTGCGGGCCTGGCTACGCGAGAACCTGGGACTGGAACGTCCGACGCAGGACGAACTGTGGGCGCGCCTCGCCGGACAGTTCGGCGAGGCCGCACCCGTGCTCGGCGCCATCGTGGACGGACTTTTCGGCGCCGCCTTCAACGCCATCATCATCCCCGTGTTCGCCGCGCTGCTGCTGTACAACCGGCGGTACTACGTGCGCATCCTCGCGCGGCTGGCGGGGCCCGAGGTGGCGGGCCACCTGCCGCAGCTGCTGCACCGCTCGGTGGGCAGCTTCGCCCGTTTCATCCTGGGCATGGTGCAGGTGTACGCCATCGTGGGCGTGCTCAACACCGTGGGCCTGCTGATCCTGGGCGTGCCCAACGCGCCGCTCTTCGGCCTGCTGTGCGCGGTGATGACCATCATCCCCTACGTCGGCATCATCCTCAGCTCTCTGCTGCCCATCAGCGTGGCTTGGATGAGTACCGGCAGCATCTGGGCGCCCATGGGCGTGGTGGCCGTGTTCGCCGTGGTGCAGTACCTCGAGGCCAACCTCATCTTCCCCAAGGTGGTGGGGCGCCAGCTCGGGCTCACGACCTTCATGTCGCTGGTGCTGATCCTCGTGGGCGGGGTGATCTGGGGCGTGAGCGGCATGGTGCTCTTCCTGCCCTACGCCGCCATCGTGAAGCTGCTGGCCGATGACCTCCCCGGCTGGGAGCCGGTGAGCGTGCTGCTGAGCGGGGCGGAGGAGGAAACCTAGGGCATACGGCAGCACTATATTCGCGTCATGGCAAGTTCCACTTACCTGATCACCGCGAAGAACAAGAAGGAGCAGGAGCTGATCGACTCGTTGATCCGCCACCTGAACCTGAAAGGGAAGCGCCTGGCGACGGAGGAACTTGAGGACCTTGGCCTGTCCATGCTGCTTGCCAACGTGGACCGCACGAAAAAGGCACCGCGTGAACGCGTGCTTCGCCAGTTGCGGGCGAAATGAAGGTCGAGTTCCTTCGGAGTTTCGAGCGGGACCTTCGTGGGTTGAACGACCCCGCGATGAAAAGGCGCTTGCTCAAGCTCATCGATGACCTGGAACGATCCGACACGCTGGAAGGGTTGGGAAATGTGAAGAGATTGGTGGGGCACAGGCACGCTTACCGCATACGCCTGGGGAACTATCGTGTAGGCCTCTTTCTCATCAACGGCACGGTGGAACTCGCCCGCTTCGTACATCGGCGTGACATCTACCGGGTCTTCCCCTGATCTCCGCCCCCCCTGGGGTAAGTACGAATTGCTGAGCAACTCCGGCCACAACAAGAGCCAGCCAGCGATAACCTGAGGACTGCCAGCGAGCAGCTCAAGCCTTCACCGCGGCCACCTTCGGCGCGGTGACGCCCAGCACGCGCTTCAGCGCGTCCACCGCCTGGTCCACTTCGGCCCGGGTGGTGAAGCGGCTGAAGGAGAAGCGGATGTTGGCGCCGGTCTGGTCGGGGTAGAGCGCGGCCATCACGTGGCTGCCCTTGTTGCTGCCGCTGCTGCAGGCGCTGCCGCCGCTGCAGGCGATGCCCTCGATGTCCATGTTGTAGAGCAGCATCTCGCTCCTGCCGTCCTCGGGGAAGTTCACGCTGAGCACGGTGTACAGGCTGTCGGGACCGCTGTCGCCGTTGAAGCTCACGCCCGGCACCTCGTTCTGCAGGCGCTGCTTCATGTGCTGCTTCAACGCCGATACGTGGTGCTGGTGCTCGTCGAGTTCGCGGTAGGCCACCTCCATCGCCTT
>JBIJCH010000371.1:0-2901 GCA_044344815.1 Flavobacteriales bacterium
CCGAGTTCCTGTGGGTGGGCTGCAGCGACAGCCGGGTCCCGGCCAACGAGATCACCGGCACGCAGCCCGGCGAGATCTTCGTGCACCGCAACATCGCCAACATGGTGGTGCACACCGACCTCAACCTGCTGGCGGTGCTTGATTATGCGGTGCACCACCTGAAGGTGAAGCACATCATCGTGTGCGGCCATTACGGTTGCGGGGGCGTGAAGGCGGCCATGACCCGGCATTCTTTCGGCATCATCAACAAGTGGCTGCGCAACATCAAGGACGTGTACCGCTTCCACAAGGACGAGCTGGAGGCGATCCCGTCCGAGAGCGACCGCCTGAACCGGCTGATCGAGCTGAACGTGATGGAGCAGGTGATGAACCTGGCCAAGACCTCCATCGTGCAGCGGGCCTGGCACCAGGACCGTAGGCCGCACCTGCACGGCTGGGTGTACGGGCTGCATGACGGCATCATCAAGCCGGTGTTCGACATGGCGCCGAACACGCACATCGAGGACATCTACGAGTTCGATGATGTGTGAATCCCGGTCACCTGAGGAAAAGGAAAGGCCCCGCATCGCGGGGCCTTCCTTTTCATGAGGAGCCGGCTCAGTAATAGATCAGGCGGCGCACCTTGGCCACATGCTTGGCCAGGCGGATCACCTGCTTGGTGTAACCGAACTCGTTGTCGTACCAGGCATACAGCACGGCGGTCTTCCCGTCAGGACCCACGATGGTGGCGTTGCTGTCGAACACGCTGCAGCAGGTGTCGCCGATGATGTCGCTGCTCACCAGTTCGGGGTCGATCTGGTAGTGGATCTGGTTCACCAGGTCGCCGTTGAGCGCAGCGTTGCGCACCAGTTCGTTCACCTCGTCGCGGGTCACGGCCTTATTCAGGCTCAGGCTCATGATCGCGAGCGAGCCGTTGGGGGTGGGCACGCGCACGGCATTGGCCGTGAGCTTGTCCTTCAGGCTGGGGATCGCCTTGGTGACCGCGCTTCCGGCACCGGTGCTGGTGATCACCATGTTGATGGCGGCGCTGCGGCCCCGGCGCGGCTTCTTGTGGTAATTGTCGAGCAGGTTCTGGTCGTTCGTGTAGGCGTGCACCGTCTCGATGTGGCCCTTCTCGATGCCGAGGTTGTCCTCGATCACCTTCAGCACCGGACAGATGGCGTTGGTGGTGCAGCTGGCCGCACTGAAGAGCTGCTCGTTCTCGATGTCGAGGTCCTTATGGTTGATGCCGTACACGATGTTCGGCATCTCCTTGCCCGGCGCGGTGAGGATCACCTTGTTCACCCCCTTCGCCTTCAGGTGGCGGGCCAGGTCGGCGCGCTTGGTGAAGGCGCCGGTGTTGTCGATGATGAGCGCGTTGTTGATGCCGAAGGCCGTGTAGTCGACATCCTCCGGATTGTTGGCGGCGATGAGCTGCACGCGCTGGCCGTTGATGATGAGGCACTTGTTGGTCAGGTCCTCGACCACGCTGCCCTTGAAGGCCCCGTGCACGCTGTCGTTGCGCAGCAGGGCGGCGCGCTTCACGATCTCCTCATCGGTGAGGGTGCGCGTGACGATGGCGCGAAGGCGGAGCTGCTGGCCCTTGCCGGCCTGCTTCACCAGTTCGCGGGCGGCGATGCGGCCGATGCGGCCGAATCCATAGAGCACCACGTCGCGGGGCTCGAACTTGTGCTTGTCCTGGCCGATGAAGCCCGCGAGGGTGGTGGAGAGGAATCCCTTCAGGTCCTTGTTGCCGCTCTGGCCGTAGTCCCAGGTGAGCTTGGCGATGTCGATCTTGCTGGGGGCCAGATCCAGTTCCAACAGGGCCTTGGCCACCTCGCTCGTGGTGAACACATCGATGGGCTTCTGCACCACGTCCTTGGCGTAGTTGAACAGGTTCAGCACCTCGCTGTTGCTGATATCGAGCAGGTGGTTGCGGAAGAAAACGAGCTCGACGCCACGGCCGTACATGAGCTGGCCGACGGAGTTCTCGAGGTCGACGGCCGCCTTCTCGCGGTCCACGTAATCCTTCAATCCGGTCTCGTAACCGGTCTTGGCTTCCAGGGTCTGCATTGCGAAAGAGGAGGGGGGATTGGTTTTCGGGAGGGGTGGAATGAACACGCCCCGCCGTTGGGCGGGGCGCGCTGGATCATCCGAGGTAGGCTTTCAGCAGCTTGCTTCGGCTGGTATGACGCAATCGCCGGATCGCCTTCTCCTTGATCTGCCGCACGCGCTCGCGCGTGAGGTCGAACTTGGCGCCGATCTCCTCGAGGGTGAGGCCGTGGTTGATGCCGATGCCGAAGAAGAGCTTCACCACATCGCGCTCACGCTCGGTGAGGGTGCTCAGGGCGCGCTCGATCTCCTTGGCGAGCGACTCGTTCAGGAGCATCCTGTCGGCCGGTGCGCTGTCGTTGTTGGGCAGCACGTCAAGCAGGCTGTTGCTCTCGCCCTCCACGAAGGGGGCGTCCATGCTGATGTGACGGCCGCTCACCTTCATGGTGTCGGCGACCTTCTCGGGCGGGAGGTCGAGCAGCGCGGCGAGCTCGTCGGCGCTGGGCGGGCGCTCGAACTCCTGCTCGAGCTTCGCGAAGGCCTTGTTGATCTTGTTCAGGCTGCCCACCTGGTTCAGCGGCAGGCGCACGATACGGCTCTGTTCGGCCAGGGCTTGGAGGATGCTCTGGCGGATCCACCACACCGCGTACGAGATGAATTTGAAGCCGCGGGTCTCGTCGAAGCGCTGGGCCGCCTTGATCAGGCCGAGGTTCCCCTCGTTGATGAGGTCGGGAAGGCTGAGGCCCTGGTTCTGGTACTGCTTGGCCACCGACACCACGAAGCGCAGGTTGGCCTTCACCAGTTTCTCCAGCGCCCGCGTGTCGCCCTCCTTGATGCGGCGCGCCAGTTCCACCTCCATGTCGGCGGTGA
>JBIJCH010000034.1:0-11032 GCA_044344815.1 Flavobacteriales bacterium
GCCCTCAGGTTGGCCTCGCGCGAGGCCTGGCGCTTGCGGGCGGCCTGGGTCATCAGTTCGTTCCGGCGGCCTTCGTCGGCGGCAGCCCCGGACTCGGCCACCAGCGAGGCGGCCTGGGTGGAGAGCCGCTCGCTCTCGGCCGCGTTGTCGAGCGCTAGGCTGTACGCGGCCTCGCTCATGCGCTCCAGCTGGCGCGCCTCGGCCTCCTGGTCGCGCGCATCCTGCTCGGCGAGCTTCAGGGCGCCCTCCTTCGTCACCTCGCCGGTGAAGCCGGCGGCCGTGACCACATCGCCCACTGGAGCGGGGGTAGCCTCGCCCTGTGCGACCGGCGGCGTGGCGGTGACGTCCATACGCGCCCGGCGCTTGATCTCGTCCAGCGCCAGCGCGATGAGGTCCTCCGCGAGGGGCTCGTCGAAGTAGTTTCGGATGAGCAATTTCTCCTGGGATGCCTGCTCCACCAGGCTCATCTCCTGGCGATACCCGCGGGCGCTCTCGCTGCGCGGCACCTCCACGTAGCCCACATGGGTGCGCCCTCCGGCGCCGGCCTCCACCATGAAGCGGTAGCGTCCGCTGCGCGGAAGGGCCAGCACGTAGTTGCCGTTGATGTCGGTGCGCACATCGGCCACGCGCTCGCGGGTCATCGCGTCCTCCACGGTGATGTGCGCCCTGCGCTCGCCGGGTTCGATCTCGGAGGCGAAGGTGCCCTTCAGCACCGCGATGTTGATCGGGGTCTGCGTGGTGCTCACGCGGTACACGTGAAGCTTGCCCTGGTGACTGCTGCGGCCGCTCGCGAAGCAGGCCTCGCGCCCTTCCGGATCCACCATGTAGAGGATGTCGTCGTCGGGCGTGTTCACGGCGAAGTCGAGGTTCTCCGGAGCCCCGAAGACATCGAGACCCTTGTCGTAGGAGGCCCTGAACACATCGTACCCGCCCATGCTGTTGTGGCCCTTGGAGGCGAAGTAGAAGTAGCGGCCATCGGCCGAGAGGAAGGGGTGGTCCTCGTCCTGGTCGGTGTTCACGTAGCCGGCGAGCTTCACGGGCGTGGCGAACTCGCCGGTGGGCAGCACCTCGGTGCGGTAGATGTCCAGCCCGGTGCGGCCGTCCTTGCCCAGGCTGCTGAAGTGGATGGGACCGCCCTTCTCGGGCAGGAAGATCAGCGAGCGCTGTCCGCTTTTCCTGTCAAGCGCCGAGCGCAGTTCATCGGGGGTGACCACGATGCGTCCGCCGATGCCGGTGAGGTCGTAGAAGCGGAAGAACTCCGACGCGTCCACCTCCAGCTTGCTGTGCACCTTGATGTCCTTGAGGTTGCTCAGCAGCTGCAGGCCGTTGCGGCACTGCTGTTCGAGGGCGTCGGCCGGGTACTGGGCCAGCACCTTGCGATCGGCGGTGCCCTTGTAGCGCTCGTAGGCGGCCAGCGCCTCCTTGAACCGGTAGGCCAGGTGGTACGCGCGCCCCAGGAAGTACCAGGCCAGGGGCGGCGTGGTGGGGTTCTCGCAGGCGAACTTCAGGTGACCGATGGCCTTCTCCTTGTCGTCGCCACCATACAGGGTGCAGGCCCCGAAGCGGTAGTTGAGCTCATGGTCGGAGGGGGACAGGCTCACCAGCTGGGAATAGAGCGGATAGGCCTCGGCGAAGCGCCCCTCGGTGAAGAGGGCATCGGCCTTCACGCGCAATTGCTGTTCGCCACCCTGGGCCAGGCCCAAGAAGGGGAACGCCAGGGCGAAGAGTATGCCCTTAACGCGGTTCATCAACTGAGAGTGGGCCGTTCAACGGGCAAGGGGCTCAGGGTGTTTCATGCGTTCCCGACGCGCGGCCGCCGGGCGGCGACCCCGTCAGGCTCATCCGGTTCTCCTCCCCTTTCAGCAGCCGGGCGATGTTCTGCCGGTGCGTGTAGAACACCATGGCGCACAGCACCGCCGCAAAGCCCACCTTCACCGGGCTGGTCTCGCGGTACACGAGCACCACCGCCAGCGGGAAGGCCAGGGCTGCGCTGAGCGAGCCGAGCGACACGAAGTGCGAGAGCCGGAAGACAAAGGCGAACACGAGCACGCAGATGCCCGCGGCACCGGGATGCACCGCCAGCACGCCGCCCAGGGAGGTGGCCACGCCCTTGCCGCCCTTGAAGCCCGCGAACACCGGGTACAGGTGCCCCACCACCGCGGCGAGCACGAGGGCCACGCGGAACCACATCCATGGCGTGCTGTCGGGCTCGAGCCCGCTCCAGTTGGGGATCATGCGCACGGGCAGGAAGCCCTTGAGCACGTCGATGAGCAGCACGGGCACGCCGGCACGCGGCCCCAGCACCCGGAAGGTGTTGGTGGCGCCCGCGTTCCGGCTTCCATGTTCGCGCACGTCCACCCCATGGAAGGCCCGGCCCCACCACACGCTGGTGGGAACGCTGCCGCACAGGTAGGCCGCGATCATGCCGGTGATGCCGTACACCCAGGGGAAGTCCATGGTTCAAAGTCCGAAACGGTCGCGGAACTCGTCCACCTTGCGTTTGTTGCCCACGATGAACTGGTAGGCCGGTTCATCCTTCTTCGACTCCAACACGCGCTTGTCGTCCTTCAGTTCGCTTAGCATCGTGTTGAACTCGGCGTTGCTGCTGTAGGCGTAAAGGTAGTTGCGTGCGTACTGGAAGAACCAGTAGGTCTGGTCGTCGAGCATGAGCAGGATGGTCATCACATCGCCGCTGCGCTTGCGCTGCACCTCCACCTTGCCCTTGAGCTGGCGGAACAGGGGCTTCTTGAGCACCGTGCCCACGCCGATGGGTCCCTGGCTCTGCCAGGCCTGGTCGTCGGGGTTCCAGGCCAGGTTCACATCGCACAGCATGATGGCCTTCTGCAGCTCGTCGGGCAGGCGCTTGATCTCGCCCTTGAGGCTGAGCTCGCTGATGAGCTTGTCCGACCGCTCGAGGCCGAGCACCTCGCGCAGCGAGCGTTCGTAGGGCGTCTTGCTGATGTCCACCTGCTTCTGGTCGGGGTAGGCGAGGATGTCCGCCGCCATCTTCTCCAGGGCGTTATCATGGAAATGGAAGTCGGCGTAGAGGGCCACGTGGGCCGTTGTGCCCTTCTCGGCGGTCTGCTCCAGGGTGCCGTAGCCGTCGAGCTTCACCCGCCCGAGGTCGGTGCCGGTGCGGATGTGTCCGTCGCCCACCAGCCGGCAGTCGGCGTTGGAGAGGCTCACGAGGTCGCCGGGCAGGTTGCGCTGGCGGATCTTGTCCTTGGGGCCGATCATGTACTCGCGCCTGGCCTTGTCGAAGTACAGCAGCCCGCGGCCCGCGATGATGGTGCGGTCGTCCTTGTCCTGCTTGCGGCTCAGGAAGGTGCCATAGGTCTTGAAGGGGTCGTCGCTGGTGAGGAACACGCCGTTGCCGATGCTGAGCCCCTTGTCGTCCTTGAGGGTGTCGCCCACCGGGATGAAGACCTCGAGGGGGTCCACGGGTCCGCTGAAGCGCATCCAGTTCCGCTCCAGCCCGGGGCAGTCGTGCATGATGCGGGTGCTGCCGGTGAAGGTGAGCTCCTTGATGCTCGCCTGCAGGAGCACGTCGCCGAAGAAGTCGAAGGCCGGGCTCAGCTGGAAGCCCTCCTCCTCCAGGATGCGGCCGCGCGCATAGGTCTGGTAGGCCGTGTCCACGTTCACGTTCTGCAGGCGGATGCGGAAGGCCTTCTTGGCCTCGTCCACGTAGTCGTAGTCGCCGCTGGCGCTGTAGTTGCGCTTGGCCTTGATGTCGACGGTGGCGTTGTAGATGCGGTGGTGCTTGGTGACGAAGTTGGCGGTGATCACCGCGTTGGTGAGCGGGTCCATCTCGGCGTTGCGGCGGATGCGCACGCGCATGCTGTCGGGGGTCACCAGCGCATCGGCCACCTGGATGTACTGCACGTCGTTGGCGGTGATCAGGTGCTTCTTGAGGTCGTAGCGCGCCTTGGGCGCCATGAAGCTGAGGGAGTCCTGGTCGGGCCGGATGCTGATGAAGTTGGAACCGGAGAGCTGGAGGTCCTCGGAGCCGGCGGCGGCCGTGCGGTCGCTCTCAAGCTCCAGGTCGCCCTGGTCCATGAACCACTTGAAGCGGTCCATGAAGCAGATGTACTGGTTCACCGGGAACTCCACCTTTGTCTCGTTGCCGTTGCTCACGAACTCGCCCACACGCTCGTCCAGCTTCACGGTGGCGTTCACGTTGTCGGTCTTGAACGCGATGCTCGCCGTGTCGCCCTCGGTGAGGCGGAAGTCCGATGTGTCGGCGTGGATCCGCATGGTCTGGAACTGGAAGAGCTTCGAGGCGAGCGTGGCGTTGGTGAAGTCGACGAGGCCCGCGCCGGTCATGCCGTTGGGGGTGAGCTCGGTGCGGCCGTGCAGGAAGGCCTGCCCGTCGAACATGGTCATGGGGCGCTCACGCTTCTCGGCCAGCAGCAGGTCCTTCGCCGGCTCCAGGCGCGTGAAGAGCCTGGCCCCGTTCACATTGGGCACATTGAGCGCGGGGATCTTCGACGCCACGTTGAACAGCGTGTCGGCCACACCGAAGGTGCTGTCCGGGCAGAACACGAAGTTGGTGCTGGTTGCCTGCGTGGTGAGGAAGGTCATGTCTCCATCGCCCTGCAGGCCCTTGTAGTTCAGACTGACGGTGTTGGTGAAGCTGGCCTTGCGCCCGTACAACGGCAGCCCGCCGGCACCGGTGGGCCGCACGAAGCCGAGGGCGTAGTCGGGCTGCAGGCGCAGTGGCTCGCGGATGTCCGGGAAGATGCCCGCGGAGACCAGGATGCCGGTGAAGGTGAGGCCGTCGTTGGTGAAGTCGTCCAGGCTGTCGAGCTGGAACGGGTCGCTGCGGTAGTAGAACCTGTCGCGCAGGTACACGCCCTTCTGGATCGCGCCCCGGTCGTAGAACACGTAGCTCTCCTGGGTGCTGTTGAACTTCGGGTACTGCGGATACTTCTCCTGCTGCAGGCCGCTCTTGTTGCTGGGCGCGTCGATCTCCAGGGTGCCCGTCACCTTCTCCAGCACGTTCTTTACACGCACCAGGCGGGTGAGCCCGTTCTCGTCCTTGTCGAAGCTGTCGGCCATGAAGCTCACCGAGTCCACGTTGAGCAGGTCGATCACGAAGGGCTGGTAGTGGAAGAAGTACTCCTTGCCGTAGTAGGTGAGCTTGCCGGCCTTCACCATGCCGCCGAAGCTGAAGTCGCGGTCCTTCTTCATGGTCACCAGCTCGTCCTTGGGGAAGACCTTCACGTCCTGCGAGTCGCTCAGGATGATGCGGGCCACGCCCTTCAGCGCGAGGTCGTTGTTGAGCAGGTTGATGGTGGCGTTCACCCCGTCCTCGCTGTTGCTGTTGAACTGCAGCACATCATAGTCCACCTTGCCGGCGCTGGCCAGCACGTGCTCGCGCAGCCTGGGCTTCACGGTCACCACCTCGGTCTCGACGTCGTAATCGATGTAGCCCTTGTTGGCCATGTCGATGAGCATGGGGACCACCTGGGGCTTCTGGAGGCGGGTGGCCACGGCGAAGTCGGTGGCGGTGAACACATCGCCGTTGGCCTTTTGGTGGTCGCGCAGGCGCACCAGGGGATGCACAGCGTCCACGCCGAGCATGGCGTTGTAGCGCTTCTCCTTGAAGTAGTTGTAGCTCTCGAAGGAGGCGCGGGTCTGCGAGCTGCCCTGCAGGTTGCCCATCTGCAGCAGGGGATCGCCCTGCTTCCAGGTGAGCAGCTCGAAGTACATGTCGAGGTTGTGGTAGGTGTCGTAGTAGGGACCCTTGGAGAGGCCCTCGTCCTTCTTGATGAGGCTTAGCTGACGCTTGTCCTTCAGGAAGCGCAGGCTCACGCTGGGGTGGTGCAGCGAGTCCTTGTCGAGCCGGATGGACACGGCGACGTCCTGGCTGCTGATGCGCTCGGGCTCGATGGTGTACAGCAGGCCCTTGGTGATGATGAAGGGGCGCTTGTCGCGGTAGAAGGTGAGGAAGGCGGGCTCCTCCTTGGTGCCGTAGCCCTGCAGCTTGGAGCCGAGCATGGTGAAGCCGCCCTCGAAATCGATGCCCTCCACGATGTCGCGGATGCGCATGCGCCGGTCGTAGCTCTCGAAGCGCGGGTAGCTGGCCTCGTCGGCGTCCACGTTGGCGAGCACCTTGTCGGTCACCTTGCCGAGGAGGGTCTTCTCGAAGTAGGGGTCGTTGAACCGCACGGAGTCCACCTCAAAGGAGGCGCTCTTCACTTTCACGGCGTAGGCGTGGTCCCACTCGGCGAAGGTGGCCTCGGGCTTCAGGCCCGCGCGGCGCCAGTCGACCCGGCCGCCGCGGCCGCGCCACAGTTCCTCGGCCGGGAAATAGGTGCCGCTGGTGTTGCGGATCACCGCGCTGTCGCCCTTGGCCAGGCACACCAGGTCGAGCTTGGTGAACACCACCTTGGGCACGCTGTCGTACACGAAGGTGAAGATGCCGCTGCTGCTGCGCCATTGCGTGCTGGCGCTCTTGTACAGGGTGTTGTCGGTGAACAGCCCAGCGCACATCTCGATGAAGGCGGTGAAGTTCTTCTTGCGCCCGCTCTGCACCATGGCATCTAGGCTGCGCATCCAGGTGTCGAACTCGGCCGCGGGCCTGCCGCTGTTCACGAAGGCGGCCACGGCGGCGAGGTAGTCGCGGAAGTGCGGGAAGGCCTCGTACCGCTTCTTCAGCATGAAGTTGGCCATCTCCACCACCCTGGACCGTTGGGCGGGGGTGAGGTAGCTGCTGTTCCACGCGGGCGTGAAGAGCTGCTCCACGAAGGGTTTGCCCTCCTTCTTATCGGCCGCCACGAGGAAGGCGGTCACCTCCTCCAGGAACACGGCCTGGTCATCGGTGAAGGGCTTGGTCTGGGCCTGGGCCGCCAGCGTGAGCACCGTGAGCAGGATGGTGGCCCCGAGGCGCACCGCCAGGTGGATCATTGAGGTGGTCTTCGGCATCCGATCAGGGCCCATTCGCCTTCGTTCAAGCGTTCCTCCACGAGCAGCCCGGTCTGCTTCGCGCTCTGCACCATCATGTGGCGGTCGTCCACCACGAAGCCGCTCAGCAGCAGCGCGCCACCGGGGAGCAGCGCATCGCGCATGGCCTCCATGTCGCGCATGAGCGTGTTGCGCTCGATGTTGGCCAAAATAGTGCCGTACCTGCGCGTGCCCAGGTCGGCCACGGTGCCCTTTTCCACAGTGATGGCATGACAACCGTTCAGCCCCACGTTGTGCCGGGCATTGTCCACTGCCTGCGCGTCGATGTCGATCGCGAGCACCTCCTTCGCGCCCAGCTTCTCGGCCAGCAGGGCGAGCACTGCGGTACCGCAGCCCAGGTCGCACACCGCCTGGCCGCGCAGATCAAGGCCAAGCATCGCCTGCACCATCATGCGCGTGGTGGCGTGGTGACCGGTGCCGAAGGCCATGCGTGGTGTGATGACCAGTTCGTGCGTGAAACCCGGGGCCGAAGGATGGAACTCGGCCCGGATGCGGACGTCCTTGCCCACTTCCACCGGCGTGAAGCTCCGCTCCCACTCCTCGTTCCAGTTCCTGGGCTCCACGGCGCGCACCGTGTAGCTCACGCTCGCATGCGGGTCGCGCAGGGTGAGCAGCTCGGGCAGTGCCTTGCGGTCGAATCGCTCGCTGAGGATGTAGGCCTTCAGCCCGCCCGTGGTCTCCTCGAAGCTGTCGTAGCCCAGCTCGCCGAGCTCCGCCGTAAGGATGTCACGCCAGGGTTCCAGCGGCGCGATGAGGAAGTCGACCTCGGTGTAGTTCATTGCCCTGCGGGTGGTGGAGAGGTGCGATGGTGGAGTGGTGCCAGGGTGGAAGGGTGCGAGCGTGTCTGCAGTGGACAGTGGGACAGAGGAACGGTTCAGCAGCCGTGCTTCGCTTCGTGCGCGATGCGGACCAGCTCGGCGAACTGGGCGGCATCGAGGGAGGCGCCGCCGATGAGGCCGCCGTTGACATCGGGGCAGGCGAAGAGCGATGCGGCGTTGTCGGGCTTGCAGCTGCCGCCGTAGAGGATGGGCACCTCCGGCGTGCCACGGCCGGCGATGTACTCGCGGATGAAGGCGTGCATCTCCTGCGCCTGCTCCGAGCTGGCCGTGCGCCCGGTGCCGATGGCCCACACGGGTTCGTAGGCGATGATGCAGCGACCCAGTTCCTCCTCGGAAAGGCCGTCGAGGGCATCCTTGATCTGCGCTTCGACAATGGTGAAGTGATGGCCGCGCTCCCGCTCATCGAGCTTCTCGCCGCAGCAGTAGATGGGGGTAAGCCCGTGGAAGAGCAGGGCCTTGATCTTCTCCGCCACCTGTGCGTCGGTCTCGCCGAAGTACTGGCGCCGCTCGCTGTGCCCCACGATGCAATGCGTCACGCCCAGGCTCTTCAGCATCAGCACGCTCACCTCGCCGGTGTAAGCGCCTTGCGCGGCGGCGTGACAGTTCTGCGCGGCGATGTGGATGCCGGAACCCTTCACCGCGCTCACGGCCAGGTCGAGGAAGGGGTACGCCGGCGCGGCGATCACCTCCACCCCGGACCGCCGCCCCGCACCGGCCTCCACCAGCGCTTTCAACAAGACCGACGCCTCGTCGCGGTCCTTGTGCATCTTCCAGTTGCCGGCCACGATCATGCGCATGCAGAGAGGACCGGGCTTTGATCGCACCCGGCCGCACAAAGATGGCCTTGCGCCCCACCCCTTTCGACCGGGGGCCGGGCTTCCTTCAACAGGCGATCGTGATCAACGCCGTTGGCCGCGGCTCACTTCAGCGCACCCTTCGCCTCCTCCAGCGTGGGCACATCGTTGCAATGCCACTGGCCTCGAACGATGCCCTGCTGCAACAGCACGATGCCGGGGTTGCTGCGGATCACGGTCTTGAGCACGGTGCCGTCGCAGCGCAGGTAGTCGAAGGGGTTCTGGTGCGTGTGGCGGAACTCCTCGATCTGCTCGTAGCCGCTGGCGGTGACACCGTACACGTACCAGCCGTTCTTGTAGGCGGCATCGGCCAGGGCGTTGATCGCCGGCTGGCACTTTCCTGAGGCTTCGGTGATGTCCTTGCTCACCACCAGCACCACCGGCGTGGGTTCGGCCAGGATGCCCTCGGTCACGTCCACGCCGTCCACATCGGTGAGCACGAAGTCGTGGATGGGCGGGTGGTAGCCCTCCTGCACCAGCTTGTTCTCGGTGGCCTGCCACACCCAGGTGCTGTCCTGCCAGGGGTAGTCGGCGCTGGTGAAGTCCTTCACCTCACCGGTCCTCGTGTTCTTGTAGGTGAGGATGGTCTCGTACACGTCCGGCTTCTCGCCCGGCGGCACGGCCATGCCCTCGGGGATGCTCTTGCCGATGGCGAAGGGGCGGTAGTCCTTCATGGGCAGGTGGTTCAGGCACCACCACATGAAGAGGCCGCTGAGCACGGTGACCCAGCCGGCGGTGACCCACTCCCCCTTCACGCCCTGCACCATGCGCTTGATCACCAGGTAGCCGGCCATGCCCACGGCTGTGAACAGGAGGTAGAAGCTCCAGCCGAAGACCCAGCTCCAGATGGCCACGGCCACAGCGCCAAGCCCCAGCAGCCAACGGTCCTCGGCCGCGGTGTTGAAGCCGATGCCCGGCTTCCGCCAGCTGGCGATGAACACGGGCAGCAGGAAAATGAAGAGGATGAGGTCCTTGTAGAAGCTCTCGCGCGGGGTGAGGCTGCGGCCGATGGAGCCCTTCATGGCATCGCCAAAGCAGCCGCAGTCGGTGACGCAGGTCTTGTCGCGCACCTCCTCCTTGCCGTCCACCACCACGGTGTAGGTCATCTTCTCGCCGGCCTTCTGGCGCTGGTTGCACTGGTCGGTATAGGCGGTGAGCCAGCCGAAGAACAGGGTGAGGATGAGGGTGGCGGTGGTGGCCAGGCGCATGCGGCCGCCCACCAGGATCGCGAAGCCCAGCACGATCTCGCCCAGGCAGGCCAGGACGGCGAGGGTGAGGGCCCAGGGCTCCAGCGCGGGCCAGTTGAGGGCGCTCTCGGCGAAGTACTCCTCCAGCTTGTAGCTGAAGCCGAGCGGGTCGTTGGCCTTCACCAGGCCGGAAACGATGAAGGTGGCGCCCACAAGGACGCGGCAGAGGATGAGCAACAGGCGCATGGTGTGCGATCGGTTGGAGCGGGCCGAAGATAGCGGCAGCCTTTCCGCGGTGCCGGCGTCTTTAGCAGGGATTTAACAGGTGCCCCCTGTCAACGGACCGACCGGTATATTCGATGTTGCCCGACCGGATGACCATGAAGATACTCCTACCCCTCGCCCTGCTGATGGCGCCCTTGGTGGCTAAGGGCCAGACCTATTACCTGGAGCATGGCACCTCCTGGCAGGTTGAACGCGGGCAGACCATCCACCGCACCCCCGGCGGTGGCATCTATGTCGGTGGTTCGAAGAGCGACAGCGCCATGGTGCAGCGCATAGGCGCCCATGGTGAGGTGCTTTGGGCGAGGGCCTTCAAGCCGAGCACCACCTACCCGTGCCTGGTGATGCACTTGAACAGCACGCCCGATGGTTACCTGATCGGCTGCGGCAACGGCATGTCCACCGGGAGCATCGCGCTGCGCGACGGGTTCCACTTCAAGCTCGACACCCTGGGCAACGTCCTATGGGTGCGGCGCTGGACCGATACGCGCCCGGTGTACACCAAGCGCATCGTGCCGCGCTCGGCCACGAGCTACCTGCTCTTCGGTGATGTGTACGACGTGAACGGATCATCCACCTATGCCGACGTGTTCACAGCGCATGTGGATGCGGCCACCGGCGATGTGACCTGGAATTCGGACCTGCTGGACCTGTATGCCGCAGTGCCCTACATCGACGACATCGCAAGCACGACGGAACTGGGTGGCGGGCACTACGCCACGGGGCGCCTCTTCGCGGGCGGCTCCCCGTCATCCAAGTGCCGTGTGTACGTGAGCCGCTACGACAGCGTGGGCATGCACCAGTGGACCAAGTACCTATTCTACCCGAACACGGCGGATCGTCGGATGTACGGTTCGGACATCATCGCGCACGATGATTCGCTCACCATCGCCTTCTTCGGGGA
>JBIJCH010000372.1:0-2900 GCA_044344815.1 Flavobacteriales bacterium
TTCCGCGTGGCCTTCGCGCGCAACAACGCCGACAACGACGACATCCTGCGCGTGCTGGTGAGCAAGGATTGCGGGGAGACCTGGAGCATGCGCCGGCAGCTGCGCGGTGCCACCTCGCTGCCCACGGTGCCCGACCAGTCCGCCAACTTCACGCCGAACAACCCCGCGCAATGGCAGCTGGTGGAGGTGAACAACATCAGTTCGACCTACGCGGTGCCCGACTTCCGGTTCAAGATCTACTTCGAGAGCGACGGGGGCAATAACCTGTGGATCGACGACATCAACCTGAATGGTGCGCCGGTGGGCCTGGATGAGCTCGCGGGCACGCCGGGTGCGGTGCAGGTGGTGCCCAACCCCGCCAGCGGCGAGGCCCATGTGGTGCTCGACCTGCGCAGCGGTGGCCGGGCGCGCATCACCGTGCTCAACATGCTGGGCCAGGAGGTGGCCGTGTTGGCCGATGGTCCCCTCGCGGCCGGTGCGCACCGCCTGCCGGTGCCGGTGGATGCCCTGGCCAGGGGCGTGTACACCGTGCGCGTGCAGCAGGGCGGTGCGGTCGGCGTGGAACGCTTCGTGGTGGAATGATGAGGGCTCTGCCCCTGGTGCTGGCCTTGGTGCTCTGCTCCTGTGGGCGGGTGACCGAGGAGGCACGCGATGCCCTCAACAAGGGTGGTGAGCTCGCGGGCAGCGCCGCGGGCGAGGTGCTCGAGGGCGTAACAACGGGCGTGGAGGATACCTGGTCCGTGGACGTGCAGCTCAGCAATGGGTTGAAGGCGCGCGGCCTCGCACTGGGCAAGGTGCAGGTGTTGGCCGACAGCGCTGGCCGCGACAACCAGGTGGTGCTGTACTGCTCCACCACCGCGGCCTTCCAGGACACCCTGCGGGCCCTGGCCTACGACAAGGATGGCGCAGAGATGGGCCGCGCGACGGTGGCGGTGGTGCTGCCCGCCGGGGGCGCCGATCACTTCACGCTCCAGTTCCAGGCCCTCACCGACCTGGAGCGGAAGAGCCGGGTGGTGGTCGAGTGACAAGGCCCGTCATCCACGCGAAAGGCCCCGGGATCCCGGGGCCTTTCGCGTGTCCGGTCGGTCAGTTCACTCCTTGAAGCCCACCAGGATGCCGACGCAGCCCACGTGGGTCATGCTGTTCGAATTGGCGACCTCGGGGACCCACACCTGCACCTTCAGCTGCTGGGTGCTGGCCACCTTGAAGTCGAAGGTGTGCTTGGGCTCGTCCGCGAGGCTCTCGAAGAGGATCTTGTTGCTGGCGTCCACCAGCTTCCAGTTCACCTCCCCCAGGATGGGATGGCTGCGTACGAGGATGCGGTACTCCTGGCCGCTGTAGAAGGTGAGGGCCACCTCGGCATCCTCGCCGGGGGCGAGCTGCGCGGCGTTGAAGCTCTCGTTGAACTTGTACGGGGAAAGCTCGGGCACCCACTTGTTCTTCGCGTAGCTCCGGCATTGCGCCGTGGCATCGCCGGAGATCAGGAGCGCGGCCACCAAGGCGGCCGGGGCAAGGAGTTGGCGGAAATGCTTCATGGCCGTGCTCAGTTGATGTAGGTGTTGCGCAGGGTGGCCGCGCGCTCGGTGATGGCCTTCAGCTGGTCGTCCGTGAGGGTGGCCGCGGGCGCCCCGCCGCCGATCACGGCGACACCGCCCTCGTTGGACACGGTGGTCGGCCCGCCGCCCACGTTCACCCCGGCGAACACCGTCTCCAGCTGCCGGATGTCGGCGAGCACGGATGATACCGTGGTGTCGGTGGCGCTGTAGGTATCCACCAGGGCGATGAGGTCGCCCAGCGGCAGCTTCTGCTCGGCGATGCGCTGGCGCAGCTCGGGCGTATCGTTGGTGCGGCATACCTGCGTCGCGATGTACAGTCCCTCGACCCAGCCGCCCACGATCATCAGCGCGCTGATGTTCTCGCGCCGGTTCTCCTTGAGGTAGGCGTCCACGTTCCAGTAGGTCTCGCTGATGATGTTCAACAGCGAGTCGCGGTCGTTGCGGTTCGCCTCCATCCTGTCCACCGTGGCCTGGTCGAACACGGAGCTCACATTGAGCCGTTTGGCCAGGTTCTGGGCAGCCGCGGTGTAGAGCATGCTCTCGTGCGTGTTGTTGTTCACGCTCGCGTAGCTCAGGTCGGCGCCGTAGATGCCCAGGTTCAGAGCCTGTTTGCTGGCCGCCGTGTAGGACGAGTTCCGCTCGGGGTCGTTGAGGATGCTCCTGTCGTACTGCGCTCCGGCCTTCCGAAGCAGGGCGGCCGTCTCCATGGGCGAGGGGATGTTGTGGAAGATGGCCTTGGTGCGCTGCAGGCGTGCGGCGGAGGTGCTGTCCACCGCCTGGTCCGCATTGAGCGCGTCCTGGGCCGACTGCTCGCCGCCGCAGGACGCCATCAACAACATAATGCCGGCAAGGCCGGCGGTCCTTCCGCGCGTTCGCATGGGGTTCACGGTTGTGTGGGGGCGTATGCCGCGAAGATGCCTTGAACTCAGGCGGTGCTCAGTGCGCCTCCAACCAGTTTTTCCCCACGTTGATGTCAACAACCAACGGCACGTCGAGCTTCATCGCACCCTCCATCAGCTCCTTCACAAGGGCCTTGAGCTCGTTGGTCTCGCCGTGCTGGCAGTCGAAGACCAGTTCATCGTGCACCTGCAGCAGCAGGCGGCTGCTCATGCGTTCGCGGCGGATGCGCTCGTGGATGCGCACCATGGCCACCTTGATGATGTCGGCGGCCGTGCCCTGCATGGGCGCGTTGATGGCGATGCGCTCGGCCTGGGCCCGCACGGTGTTGTTGGCGCTGGTGATATCGGGCAGGTAGCGCCGCCGGCCCATCAGGGTCTTGATGTACCCGTGGGTGCGGCAGAAGCCGATCATCTCGTCCATGTAGTTGCGCACCCCGGGGAACTG
>JBIJCH010000373.1:0-2899 GCA_044344815.1 Flavobacteriales bacterium
GATCCCGCTGGCCATGCTCTTCGCGGTGATCATGATGAACCTCTTCGGGGTGAGCGGCAACCTGATGAGCCTCGGCGCATTGGACTTCGGCTTGATCGTGGACGGCGCGGTGATCATCGTGGAGGCCGTGCTGCACCACATGCACGGCGGCGCCCACCGAAGCGCGGGACGTCTCGATCAGGCGCGGATGGACGAGGTGGTGCGCGGCAGCGCCGGGCGCATGATGAACTCCGCCATGTTCGGCCAGGTCATCATCCTTATCGTGTACCTGCCCATCCTCTCGCTGCAAGGCATCGAAGGCAAGATGTTCAAGCCCATGGCGCAGACCGTGGCCTTCGCCGTGCTCGGCGCCGCCATCCTCTCCCTCACCTACGTGCCCATGATGAGCGCCTTGTTCCTGAGCAAGCGCACCGACGCCCCGGCCACCTGGACGGACAGCATGATGGAGCGCTTGGGCAGGGCCTACCGCCGCTGGCTGGACCACGCCATCGCGAAGCCCATGCGGTTGGTGGTGGGCGCGGTGCTGCTGCTGCTGGTGGCCGGCGGCATCCTCGGCTCCATGGGCGGTGAGTTCATCCCCGAGCTCGAGGAGGGCGACTTCGCCGTGGAGACACGCCTGTTGACCGGCAGCTCGCTCAGCGCCTCCATCGCCGCCTGCCAGAAGGGCGCCGGCATCCTCAAGGACCAGTTCCCCGAGGTGATCAAGGTGGTGAGCAAGATCGGCAGCGGCGAGATCCCCACCGACCCCATGCCCATCGAGGCCGCCGACATGATGGTGATCCTGAAGCCCAAGAAGGAATGGACCAGCGCGAAGAGCTTTGACGAGCTCGCCGAGAAGATGGGCAGCGCGCTGAGCGTGGTCCCCGGTGTGAGCTTCGGCTTCCAATTCCCCGTGCAGATGCGCTTCAACGAACTGATGACCGGCGCACGCCAGGACGTGGTGTGCAAGATCTACGGCGAGGACCTCGACACACTGGCGCGCTATGCGGAGCGCCTGGGCGACCTGGTGAACGGCGTGGAGGGTGCGAAGGACCTGTACGTGGAGCGCGTGGGCGGCCTGCCGCAGATCGTGGTGAAGCACGACCGTGCCGCGCTGGCCCGCTACGCCCTCGATGTGGAGGCCGTGAACGACGTGGTGCGCACGGCCTTCGCCGGCAGCGTGGCCGGTCAGGTGTTCGAGGGCGAGCGCCGTTTCGACCTGGTGGTGCGCGCCCGCGAGCAGAGCCGCACCGAGGTGGCCGACGTACAGCGCCTGCTGGTGCCCACGCCCATGGGCAAGCCCGTGCCGTTGAGCCTGTTGGCCGAGGTGGACGTGATCGACGGGCCGAACCAGGTGCAGCGCGAGGACGCCAAGCGCCGGATCACCGTAGGCTTCAACGTGCGCGGCCGCGACGTGCAGAGCATCGTGACCGACCTGCAGGGCAAGGTGGACGCGGAGCTGAAGCTGCCCGCGGGCTACTTCATCACCTACGGCGGCACCTTCGAGAACCTCATCGAGGCCAGGCAGCGGCTGGCCGTGGTGGTGCCCATCGCCCTGCTGCTCATCCTGCTCCTCCTCTACTTCGCCTTCGGCAGCCTGAAGCTGAGCCTGCTGGTGTTCAGTGCGGTGCCGCTCAGCGCCATCGGTGGCGTGTTCGCCCTGTGGGGCCGCGGCATGCCCTTCAGCATCTCGGCCGGCGTGGGCTTCATCGCCCTCTTCGGCGTGGCGGTGCTCAACGGCATCGTGCTCATCAGCGAGTTCGAGCACCTGCGGAAAGAGGGCCTCGCCGACCTCGCCGAACGCATCCGCACCGGCACCGCCAACCGCCTGCGCCCCGTGCTGATGACCGCCAGCGTGGCCTCGCTCGGCTTCCTGCCCATGGCCCTGAGCAACGGCAGCGGCGCCGAGGTGCAGCGCCCCCTGGCCACCGTGGTCATCGGCGGCCTCATCACCGCCACCTTCCTCACCCTCTTCGTGCTCCCCTCGCTCTACATGCTGGCCTTCCGCGTCCGCAAGGCGGGCAAGGGCACCGGGCTCGCCTCAGCCGCCGTGGCGGTGCTCCTCCTCGCCCTTCCCGTGGCATCCAACGCACAGAGCGGCCCGCTGCAGCTCACGGTGGAACAGGCCGTGGACAGCGCGCTGCGGAACAACCTGATGCTGCGCAGTGCGGCGTTGCAGGCCGAGGCCGGTGACCGCCTGATCGGCACCGCCTGGGACCTTCCGCGCACCATGGTGCATTACGAGTACGGCCAGCTGAACACCAACGCCAACGACGACCGCTTGAGCCTGGATCAGAGCCTGGCCTTCCCCACGGTGTATGCGAAGCGACGACGCATGCTGAAGCACACCGCGGCCGGGCTGCGCTGGGAGCAGGCCCTGCGCGAACGCGAGGTGCGGGTGCAGGTGCGGCAGACCTGCCACGAGGTGCTGGTGCTGCGTGACATGCGGCGCGTGCTGCGCGAGGCCGACAGCATCCACACGGCCGCCGTGGCCGGGGAGCAGCAGCGCTTCGACCTCGGTGCCTCCAACGCGCTGCAGCGCGCCACGGCACGCTCGCAGGCCATGCTCATCCGCGCGCGGCTGCAGGAGACCGAGGCGGCACTGGCCCAGGCGGAGGCGCGGCTGCAGCAGCTGGTGAACACCGTGGCACCGGTGACCGTCGCCCCCGCGCCGCTGAAGCGGATGGTGACGGCCCTGCCGGGCGACAGCGCCGTGCAGCGGCATCCGCTGGTGCGCGCCGTGCGCGAACAGGAAATGGCGGCCGAGGCCCGCTGGCGATCGGAGCGCGCCACCCTGCTGCCTGACCTCACCCTGGGTGTGGCGAGCATGACGCTGGACCAGTCGCCCTCGGTACCGGACGGCAGTGTGATCTACGACCGCGGCGACCGATTCACCACCGTGAAGGCCGGCCTGGGCATA
>JBIJCH010000374.1:0-2887 GCA_044344815.1 Flavobacteriales bacterium
AGATGACGGCTACGTTACGGCAGTTCGGAACACGAAGCAAGCTTCGAACACAACAATGTTGAAAAAAGAAGCCCGATCGTTGAAAGACGATCGGGCTTGGGCGTGGTCGGGCGAACTCAGTTGGAGGCCATCAGCCAGGCCCGCTTCCGGGCGCGGTGGGCGTCCTCCCAGAAGTAGCACAGGTGCTCGCGCCCCTGCTTCAGCACCTGCTCCACCTCCCGGCGCTCGGCCTCCGGGTAGAACAGGTCCATGGTGCCCTGGGCCAGGTCGCAGGCCGGGGCGGGCACCGCTTGTCCCTGCGGCACGAAGGTCACGCGCACCTCCCTTACCCGGCTGTCCTTCGACGCCGGCACACCAAGAAGCTGGAGGCCGCCGGTGGTGTGCCGCACGCGCCGCACACGCAACACCTCCAAGTGGCCGGGGGCGTGAACGGTTCCGCCGCGCTTGGCCGGTTCAGCCACGGCGATCACGGAAACGGGCGAGGAGCTGGGGACCATGGGACCAATGGATGGAAGCGAAATATGCCGATCCGCGCCCGGTCGGCCATGGACGGATGTCAGACTTCACGAAAACTTCACATTGGGTCGGTGGTCCCCGGCCCCATGGGACCTCACTGCCTGGTGCGGTCCACCGTGCGCACCAGCCGGCCGTGCTCGTAGTGCAGTTCACGGTACACCTGGCCGTCGGGGGCGTAGTCCAGGTGAACGCCATGCTCCTGGCCGTTCTCCCAGTGCTCCACGTACTTGCGGGTGCCGTTCTCGTAGTAGTAGTCCCACTGGCCGTGCTCCACCCCGTTCTGGAACCGGCCCACGTACTCGAGCTGGCCGTTGGGGTAGTAAACCTTCTCCATCACCTTCTCGGCCTCCTCGCCCTTGCCCTTCATGTAGATCACCACCTCGGCCTTGCCGTTGCCATGGCTGGAGGCCACGTACTTGTGGGTGGAGCAGGCTGCGAGCAGCAGCACGGCCGCCAGGGGGATGAGGCGCATCATGGCCGTGCGAAAATAGGGCAGGGCGCCTTGCCGGGGCAAGCTCAGAAGGTCGCGACGAGCTTCAGGTTGAGCCGGCGCTGCGTAAGGAACTCGGGCACGGCGTAGAAGCGGCCGCTCACGTCCTGCACCCACGTGTAGTCGATGCTGTTGTTGATGTTGAGCAGGTTGAACACCTCCAGGCTCAGGTGCAGGGTCTTCAACTGGTGCAGGAAGCGGGTTCGCTCCTGGCCGGGCCCGCCGATGAACTGCTTGCTGAAGCCGATGTCCACGCGCCGGTACAGGCTGGTTCGCAGGGTATCGGCGTAGCGCGTCTCGTTCGGGGGACCGAAGGGGAGCCCCGTGCCGAACACCAGGTTCAGGTGCACCTTGAAGGTGGGCCAGCGCGGCATCTCGTCCTGGAAGAAGAGGGCCACGCTCACGCGCTGGTCCGTGGGGCGGGGGATGTACCCGGGTTCCACGCGCACGCTGTCCACGGCCTGCTGGTCGAAGGTGAAGCCCGGCACGATGCGCTCGCCGGCGGCGTTGTAGCGGTCGTAGTAGAAGTCGTCCACCAGGTCCTCCTGGGTGCTCAGCACGCTCATGCTCAGCCACGATTCGATGCCGGGCACCATCTCGCCGTTGAGCTTGGCGTCGAGGCCCATGGCGTAGCCCCTGGCGTTGTTGGTGGCGTAGTAGCGGATGCGCACGTTGTCCACCTCGTAGGGGATGAGGCTGTTGAGGGACTTGTAGTAGGCCTCGGTGGCGAACTTGAAGGGGCGGTCCCACAGCCGCAGCATGCGCTCCATGCCCACGATGGCGTGGATGCTGCGCTGGGCCCGGATGTCGGGGTTCAGCTGGCCCTGCAGGTTCCGCACCTCGCGGTAGAAGGGGGCCTGGTAGTACCAGCCGCCGGCCAGGTACCAGGTCACGTCGCGGTCCATCACGCGACCGGCGGTATCGCGCCGCTCACCGCCCGGCCGGTACACCAGCCGCACGCGGGGGCTGAAGAGGGTCTGCCCGTTGTAGGTCCAGTACTGCGCCCGGGCACCGGCGGTGAGCCCCAGGGTGCGGCCGGGGTGGCGCGCGGTGTCCAACGCCCATTCCCAGGCGTTCTGCACGTAGCCGCTGGTGCGGACGCTCTCCATGTTCAGCCGGCTCTTCAGGCTGTAGGAGAGGGTGAGGTCGTCGCCGCTGCTCTGCGGGATGCTGTAGCCGGCCGAGTCGATCAGGGTCCACTCGCTCAGCTTGTCGTCGATCACCTCGCTGCGCAGGTCCACGCCCCATTGCAGGTAGCTGTTGCGGCGCTGCAGGAAGCCCTTGTGGGCGGCGGTGAGCACGGTGGCATCGAGGTCGTTGCGGGCGTGGTCCAGGTAGCTGCCCACCCCCAGGTTGCGCACGGCCTCGCCGAACTGGTCGCTGCCCAGGTCGCGGTCCAGCTCCTGCAGGAAATACTGGCCCAGGATGTCGAAGTACTCGCTCTCGAAGGTGCGGAAGGCGCTGCCGGTGAACTTGAGCAGCAGGTCCTTGCGGGCGCGCACGTTCACGTTCACCGCCCCGAACCAGGTCTCGAAGGCGGTGCGCTCCTGGCCCTCGAAGAACACGGTGAAGCGCAGGGCCTGGTTGAAGTTGCCGAGCTCGGTCTCGCGGTCCTCGGGCACCACGCCGTAGCGGTTGCGCGAGTACACGCCCAGGAAGCCCAGCTCCACCTTGTCGGTGAGGTCGTAGGTCCAGTAGGTCTGCAGGTCGGTGTAGCGGGCGTCGTAGTCGCCCTGGGTGTCGAGGCCGCCGAGCAGGTTCTGCAGGGTGCGGTAGCGGAAGCCGGTGACCTGGCGCAGGCGCTTGTTCATCATGGGGGAGGCCAGGCTGAAGGAGCCGCCCATGAGGCCGGCGCTGGCGCTGCCCTCGAAGCTGCGCGGA
>JBIJCH010000375.1:0-2885 GCA_044344815.1 Flavobacteriales bacterium
GAGGTACACCTTGCGCACCTGCTCATCCGCGGCGAGCTCCTCGGCGGTGCCCTGCTTCAGGATGCGGCCTTCAAAGAGCAGGTAGGCCCGGTCGGTGATGCTGAGGGTCTCCTGCACGTTGTGGTCGGTGATGAGCACACCGATGTTACGCTTCTTCAGCTGGCTCACGATGGACTGGATGTCCTCCACGGCGATCGGGTCCACACCGGCGAAGGGCTCGTCGAGCAGGATGAACTTGGGTTCGGTGGCGAGGGCGCGGGCGATCTCGGTGCGCCGGCGTTCACCGCCGCTGAGCACATCGCCCATGTTCCCGCGCACATGCTGGAGGTGGAACTCGTCCAGCAGCTCCTCCAGCTTGCGCACCTGCTCGGCCTTCGGCCGGTCGGTCATCTCCAGGATCGCGCGGATGTTGTCCTCCACGGTGAGCTTGCGGAACACGCTGGCCTCCTGGGGCAGGTAGCCGATGCCCAGTTGCGCCCTCCGGTACATGGGCAGGTCGGTGATCTCCCGGTCCTCGAGGTGGATGTGGCCCTCGTTCGGCTTGATGAGGCCCACGATCATGTAGAAGGTGGTGGTCTTGCCGGCTCCGTTGGGTCCCAGCAGGCCCACGATCTCGCCCTGCCTAACCTCCACGCTCACGCCGTTCACCACGGTGCGGCGCTTGTATCGCTTGAACAGGTCGGTGGCGCGGAGCATCAGAAGTTGAGGAAGAGCTTCAAACGTAGCACGAAGGGCGACGTGTTGGGGTGGTCGTTGTAGCGCAGGCGCCAGATGCCGTCGACCCGCAGGATCTTGAAGATGTTCTCGATGCCGGCGCTGCACTCGATGTAGGGGCCGCCGCTCAGGTCGTACATGTTCGGCAGCAGGAGCATCTCCTTCTCGTGCTTCAGGCGGTCGAGGCTGCCCACCACGCCCTTGGCCACGAACACCTCGCGCCACTTGAGGCGGCGCATGAGCGGGATGCGGTTGAGGAAGAGGCCCTCGAAGTGGTGCTCGATGAACAGCTGCGCATAGCGGTCGCTCAGGAACTCGAAGAAGTTCATGGTGTTGAAGGCCGCATCGTCGGAGTAGAAGGTCTCGTTGCCACTGTGGATGATGAGGAGCGGATAGGGCAGCGCGCCCCAGAGCTTGCCGGCCTCGGCGTTCAGGCGCATCCAGCCGGCGGTGCCCAGCTGCAGGCGCTGGTACACATGGCCCACCACCTTCTGGTAGGCGTACTCGCTGTTCCCCATGTTGGGCAGGCCGAAGGCGAGGTGCAGCTCGAGGGCGGGCCACTTGGTGCCCAGGCTCACCCGCCGGAAGTCGCCGCTCACGAACTTCTCCCGGTAGGCGAACCGGGTGTTGAGGCTCAGCTCGGCGGTGCGGATGGCGTCGACCACCTCGAGCTCCAGGGGCTCGGTGTTGAGCCGCACGTAGGCCAGCGTGCCGCGGGGCAGCAGCGTGCGGTAGCGCACCATGGCCGTGTTGGACAGGCCGGTGAACCACTCGCGCTCGTAGCTCACCTTGTACTCCTCCACCATGGTGAGCTTGTTGTTGGGGTTGCTGCGGAAGGCGCTGCTGAGGATGTTGTCCTGGCGGAAGGCCGCGGTGCTCTGCCCGAGCTGCTCGATGTCGCGCTTGTAGTAGGCGCCCAGGACCTGTCGGTTGCGGCGGCTCACGAAGCCCTGGCCACCCAGCATGTACTTGAACTCACCATCGAGCGTGCCGTAGGCCAGATAGCCCTCGAGCTCCAGCCGGCGATCGAACTGGGAGCTGGTGCGCGCGCCCACCCGGAAGCGCTGGCCCTCGACGGGGTTGAAGCTGTAGGTGGTGAAGTAGGGCCCCCAATCGATGTCGCCCTTGCTGTAGTAGCCGGTGATCACCGTGCTGATCACGTCCACGTAGGTGCGGAAGCGCGGGATGGACTTCATCGTGTCCACCATGTGGTAGATCCGCTGCTCCTTCACCGTGAGCGGCACGTGCCGGTTCTCCTGCCAGAAGGACTCCTCGTCGCTGGCGGGATCCTCGGCCACCACCACCTCGTCGGGCCCCTCGTAGAAGGCGTCCATGCGCGGCTCGTTGATGAGGAAGTCGCGGTAGGTGGCGGTGCGGCGCCCGTAGAAGCCCTGCACGGTGTGCTTGTTCTTCGCCCCCGTGTCGCGCACCACGTTCAGGTCCACCACGAGCTGGTCCCGGGTGAGCATCCACACCTCCTTGCGCACCTCCTCGTACTCCTGCTTCACCCAGAAGCCCTGCACGAAGTTGAGGTTCGCGCCCTGCGCGATGCCGGCCTCGATGCGGCGCACGGCGTAGGTGGTGTCGTTGATCCACATCTCGCCGGTGAAGGCGAGCTCCTGCACGCGCTTGGGGGCGAAGGTGAGCTTGTAGCACCAGTTGTGGCCTATCCACGCGCTGTCCACCAGGTAGTAATCGTAGTAGCCGCGCCCCCCGTCGGCGATGGGGCTGATGAAGTTCTTGCCGAAGATGACCAGGAAGTTCTCGTAGACATTGACGTTCTGGTACATGTCGCCCATGAACTGGGTGACGCTCTCGTTCTCGATGCCGCTCACCTTGTTCGCCTTGATCACCTCGCGGCGCTTGCGGGGGCTCTGGCGGTAGTACACATCGCTCAGGCTCTCGGTCATGAAGATGGGCAGGTACGGCTTGGCATCGCTGCTGTCCACGTTGTCGAACACGAAGGCGATGGGCTTGAACAGCTTCTTCTGCTTGAACTCCTCGGTGATGTCGTTGATGTCGAACTCGATCTTGTTGTAGGCCTCGTACTCGTAGGCGGCGAGCTTCTCGCGGTTGTTCACCGGCTTGTGGGCGATCACACGGCGCAGGATGGCGAAGGCGCTGTTCTCGGAGGGCTTCACCACGAGCTCCCCGAGCTCGGCATCGGCCGT
>JBIJCH010000376.1:0-2884 GCA_044344815.1 Flavobacteriales bacterium
GGCCTCGCGGATGCCGGTGTCGCTTACGCGCAGCTCGCCGAAGCGGGCCTGCATGCCCTCCATGCCCTGGTTCACGTCGCCGATCTTGCCGGTGTCCTCCCCGAAGGTGAGCAGCAGCGGCTCCTTCTCGAAGAGCGCGGCGAAGTTGTCGCGGATGATGATGCGGCCGTCCACCTGCTCGTCGCTGTCGTAGCGCGCGGGCACCTCGGGTACGTTCAGGCAACTCTTCGCGCTCTCACTGTACAAGTGGCTGCCGTAGCGCTCGGCGTTGTCGGCCATGGCGCGGTGTACCCAGGCCCGGAGCTCATCGTGCACCGGCAGGGATGCCGGTGGCCCAAGGAGGGCGCGGCGCGCGGCGCTCACCACCTCCTTGCGGCCGGGGGCCATCTCGCTCTTCAGCTCGGCGGCCATGGCGGGGTCCACGGCCTCGATCAGGGGCAGCACGGCGTTCAGCTCAGCCTTGATCTCCGCGGTGAACGCGGCCCAGGCGGCCTTCTGCGCGGCGCGGGCATCGGCCTTGGCGGTGTGCTCGATGGCCTCGAGCTCCTCGTTGGTGGCGATGGGGCTGCCACCGGGCTTGAAGTTCAGGATCCACTCGCGGAAGCGGTACAGGCAGTCGCCGGTCTTGTACCACTCCAGCAGCTCCTTGCTCTTGTAGCGCTCGTGGCTGCCGCTGGTGCTGTGGCCCTGCGGCTGCGTCACCTCCTCCACGTGGATGAGGCAGGGCACGTGCTCCTCGCGGCAGCGGGCGATGGCCTCCTCGTAGGTCTTGTTCAGGTGGGCGTAGTCCCAGCCCTTGGTCTTGTACAGGCGCAGGCCGTTCGTGTTCTCCTCCTTCTGGAAGCCCTGCAACAGGGTGCTGATGCTGCCCTTGGTGGTCTGGAAGTCCTTGCTGACGCTGATGCCCCAGCCATCGTCCCACACGCTCATGGCCAGGGGTACCTGCAGCACGCCGGCGGCGTTCATGGTCTCCCAGAAGTGGCCCTCGCTGGTGCTGGCATCGCCGATGGTGCCGAAGGCCACCTCGTCGCCCTTGTCGCTCAGGTGGGTGTACCCGTGCAGGGCGGGGTTGTTGCGGAACACCTTGCTGGCCTGGGCCAGGCCCAGCAGGCGCGGCATCTGGCCGGCGGTGGGGCTGATGTCGGGGCTGCTGTTGTATTGGGCGGTGAGGTCCTTCCATTCGCCGCGCGCATCGAGGCTGCGGGTGGCGAAGTGGCCGTTCATCTGGCGGCCGGCGCTGGCGGGCTCGTGCTCCAGGCTGGCGTGGGCGTATAGCTGCGCGAACCACTGCTGCACGGTGAGCTCGCCGATGGCGAACATGAAGGTCATGTCGCGGTAGTAGCCGCTGCGCCAGTCGCCATGGCGGAACTGCTTGGCCATGCACACCTGGGCCAGCTCCTTGCCGTCGCCGAAGATGCCGAACTTGGCCTTGCCGCCCAGCACCTCCTTGCGGCCGATGAGGCTGGCCTCGCGGCTCAGCACGCACAGTTCGTAGTCGCGCAAGATCTCGGCGCGCACCTCCTCCAGGGTCAGCTGCTCTTCGGCGGTCTCTGTCTTACGGGCCATGGCGTGGGGATACCGCGCGAAGGTAGGGAGCGGAGAGGCACGCCTTCGCCAAGGCTACGGCCTGCGAGGCAGGGATAGGCCTTCGCCAAGGCTACGGCCTGTGATACAGGGGCAGGGCCGGGAGCAGGAGCAGGAGAAGCCCTGGCCATGCCATCTTCGCCCCGCGATGGACCGCACCGCCGAACCCTCCCGCCTGAAGGTGTACCTGGCCTTCGCGGCCATCTACCTCATCTGGGGCAGCACCTACTTCTTCATCCGCGAGGCGCTGGCCGGTTTCCCGCCCTTCATGCTGGGGGGCGTCCGCTTCCTGCTGGCGGCGCTGGCGCTGTTCGCGTGGTGCCTGGTCACGGGCGTGACCATCCGGCCCGGCGGCGACCTGCGCACGGCGGCGATCACCGGTTTTCTGCTGTGCTTCGTGGGCAACGGCGCGGTGGTGTGGGTGGAACAGCACATCGCCAGCAGCGTGGTGGCCATCGTGATCGCTGTGGCCCCGCTGAGCTTCGTGGTGCTCGACCGGCCGCAATGGGGCGTCAACTTTCGCAGCTGGAACACCCTGGTGGGCGTGGTGGCGGGCTTAGCGGGCGTGCTGCTCCTGTTCAGCGAGCGGATCGCCGCGCAGTGGTCGGCGGGGGCGATGGCCCCGGAGACCTCGGCCCTGCTCGTGCTGCTGCTGGGCATCCTGGGCTGGCCCGCCGGTTCCCTCTACGCCAAGTACAACCCGGTCCGCATCCCCAACCTGGTGAACAGCGGCTGGCAGATGCTCACCGGCGCGGTGTTCTTCCTGGCGGTGAGCGCCGGGCGCGGCGAGTGGACGGGCATGCAATGGGGCGCCGTGCCCGTGAAGGCGTGGGGCGCGCTGGCGTACCTCATCACCTTCGGCAGCCTCATCGGCTTCAGCGCTTACGTGTGGCTGCTGCAGGTGCGGCCCGCCACGCAGGTGAGCACCTATGCCTACGTGAACCCCGTGGTGGCCGTGCTGCTGGGCGTGTTCGCCGGGGATGAGCACATCGGCTGGCGCGAGCTTGCGGGCCTGGTGGTGATCCTGGGCGGCGTGCTGCTGATCAACCTGGCGAAGTACCGGCAGGGGAGGAGTGCATAGTGCACCGTTGTTCGTTGTCCGTCGCCTTGGTGGGAGGAGCGCATCTTGCACCGTTGTCCGTCTTCGTGGTGGTCAGCGCATCGAAGGGCATTTCTCCGCGCCCTCCGCACGTCTGCGGTTATCCAAGGAGCGCGCAGCGCGACCACCAAGGAGCCTCGCCCGCCAGGTATTCATCTGTTTGCATCTGTGTCAATCTGTGGTTCAGCCATCAACCGCCAG
>JBIJCH010000418.1:0-2578 GCA_044344815.1 Flavobacteriales bacterium
AAGGCCGCAATGAGGTCGAGGCTCTCCTTGCGCTCGGCGGGGATGGCGGCCATGGCGGGTACCACGCGTTCGTCCACGTAGCGTTGCAGGTCGGGGTGCAGGGTGCGGTCCATGGGTGTGTCAGGCGTGAGCAGGGATAGGAGGAGTGTGGGGAACAGCATGATCAGCGGGGTGTTGGGTTCAGCAGCAACCTGAGCCGAGGTCGCAACCAGGCAGGGCGTGCACACCTTCGGGGTCGGCGGGGGTGAGGTCCTTCAGGGCCTGCTTTTGCGCTTTGGGCGCGCAGCAGTCCACGCTGCTCTTGCGGGCGAACACCGTGATGCTGAAGATGCCCGTGCCGCTGGCCTTGAAGGCGGCGAGCTCCTCGGCGTTCAGGTAGTTCGAGAGGATATCGTCCGGCACCACGATGGGCTTGCGCTTCTGCACGGTGATATCCTCGAAGCCCAGCTCGCGGATGATGCCGAGGTATTCGCTTTCCTGCAGGGCGCCGCTCACACAGCCGGCGTACATCTCCGCAGCGCCTTGGATCGCGGGGGGCAGTTCGCCCACCAGTACCACATCGCTGATGCTGAAGTGGCCGCCGGGCTTCAGCACGCGCAGCACCTCGCTGAAGGCCTTCTGCTTGTCGGGCACCAGGTTCAGCACGCAGTTGCTCACCACCACATCCACCATGCAGGCGGAAAGGGGCAGCGCCTCGATGTCGCCCTGCCGGAACTCCACGTTCTGGTAGTCCAGCTTGCGGGCGTTCTCCCTGGCCTTGGCGATCATTTCGGGGGTGAAGTCCACGCCGATAACACGTCCATCGGGACCGGTGGCCGCGCGGGCCACGAAGCAATCGTTGCCGGCGCCGCTGCCCAGGTCAAGCACGGTGTCGCCGGGGGTGATCCGCGCGAACTCGGTGGGCAGGCCACATCCCAGGGAGAGGTCGGCATCGGGGTTGTAGCCTTCGAGCTGCGTGTAGTCGTCGCTCATGATGGTGGCCACCTCGGTGCTGCAGCTACCGGCCCCGCAGCAGCTGCTGGCGTTGGTGGCCTTGTCCTGGCGGGCGATCTCGGCGTACTTGGCGCGGACGAGTTCCTTGGTCTGTTGTGCGGTGCTCATTGGTCGTGGGGGTTGGGGCCGATCATGATCGACCCGTACATGGCGTTGAGGGATGAGGGCGCGTCATGATCCGCCCGTACATGCGATCAGCAGCAGGTATCGATGGGCTTGTAGGCGGCGAAGAGCTTGGAGAAAGCAGCCTGCGCCTTGCCCCAGGCCTTGGGTTCGATGCAGTAGCACACGCTGGTGCCTTCCACGGTGCCGGTGATCAGGCCCGCGTCCTTCAGTTCGCGCAGGTGCTGGCTGATGGTGGCCTGCGCCAGGCCCAGTTCCTCCACCAGGCTGCCGCACACACAGGCGTTCTGTTTCAAGAGGTACTGGAGGATGGCGATACGCGCCGGGTGGCCCAGCACCTTGGCCCAGGTGGCCAGCTGGTTCTGCTGTGCGGTGAAGAGCTCGGTCTTGGTGACGCCCATGATCGATCAATAGATCGCAATAATACGATGAAAAGAGGGCATCGTGATATGACGATGAAGGAAAGGGATGGACAGTTCCTATTTCGGGGCCTTCCAGTAGATCCAGGCGGCCACCAGGCCGAACACCACATTGGGGATCCACACGGCGGCCAGCGGGTCGAACCCGGTGTTGATGGCGGCCACGGTGGCCAGCTGCATGCCGAAGACATAGAGCAGCACCATGAGCACGCCCAGGGCGAGGTGCACGCCGGTGCCGCCGCGCACCTTGCGGCTGGCGATGCCCACGCCCAGCAGGGTGAACACGTAGGTGGCGAACGGGGAGGAGGTGCGCTGGTTGCTCTCCACCTCGTACACGGAGACACGGTCGCTACCGCTGGCCCGCTCGGCGGCGATGCGGTCCTGGATCTCGCGGAGGTCGAGCGCCTTGGCCGTCTCCTGCCGCTGGCCCAGATCCTCGGGCTTGAAGGGGATCACGGTGTCGAGCGTGTGCCCGCGGAGGTACCGCTCGGTGCGGTCGGCGGAGGATGTGCCGTCGCCTTCATCCGCGGGCGGCGGCAGTTCGCGCAGCTGCCATTCGTGGAGGGTCCAGCGGTGGGTGAGGGTGTCGTAGGTCACCCGGTCGCAGATCAGCTTGCGCCGCAGCGCGCCATCCTCCCAGCGTTCCAGGCTGAAGCGGTAGCCGGTGCGCTTCGGGGCGTCGAAGGATTCGAAGTAGGCGATGGTGCCCGGCTCGATCTCGCGCAGCAGGTGGTGGTCCTGGATGGTGAAGGCGCTCCAGATGTGGGCCTTCTCGAAGGCGATGCGCTTCTTGTTGGCGTGGGGCAGCACCACGTGGTTCATGTACAACGAGAGGGCGGTGAGCAGCGTGGCGGTGAGCAGGTAGGGCCGCACGAAGCGCGGGAAGCTCACGCCGCTGCTGAGCATGGCGATCACTTCGGTGCGGCCCGCAAGCTTGCTGGTGAACAGCAGCACCGCGATGAAGATGAGCAGCCCGCTGAACAGGTTGCTGTAGTACAGCACGAAGTTCACGTAGTAGTCCAGCACGATCTCGCGCCAGCCGG
>JBIJCH010000377.1:0-2869 GCA_044344815.1 Flavobacteriales bacterium
CTACTACTACCCGGTGCTGGAGAGCGCCCTGGCCACGGGGCCGTACACGCTCACCTTCACGGCCGCGGCCTGCCCGCAGCCCCCGGCCAACGACGAGTGCACCGGCGCCATCGTGCTCGACGTGGAGACCACCTGCCAGCCCTTCAACACCACCAACCTGGGCGCCACCGAGAGCTTCGCGGCCGACAGCTGCGCCGGTGTGGCCGTGGGTAGCGCAAATGACGACGTGTGGTTCAGCTTCGTCGCCACCGGCACGGAGCACACCATCGAGGTGCTGGGCGATTCGCTCTTCGATCCCGTGGTGCAGGCCTACAGCGGTGATTGCAACGGCCTGAGCCTCATCGGCTGCGAGGACCTCACCCTGGAAGGCGAGCAGGAGACCATGCTCCTCACCAACCTCAACGCGGGTGAGGTCTATTACGTGCGGGTGTTCGACTGGTACCTCACCATCACCGCCGACCCCTTCTTCTCCATCTGTGTGATCGGTGATGTGGCCACGGGGATGGCGGGCGCGCAGGCCGATGGCTGGAGCGTGTTCCCCAACCCCACGGAGGGTGAGCTGACCGTGGTGAACGGCGGGAACAGCGGCATGGTAACCATCGAGCTGTTCGACGTGGCCGGCCGCCTGGTGCATGCCGAGCGCACGGGCGTGGCCGCAGGAGCCCTCCACACCCTCGACCTGCAGGGTCCGCTCACGCCGGGCACCTACACCCTGCGCATGACCACGGCCGGCGGCCGCAGCGCCCAGCGCGTGGTGGTGCGCTGATCGTTCCGGTACGATGTGATGCGGGGCGGTCCGGAAGGGCCGCCCCGCTTCATTGGTAACCCGGCGGCCCGGGCGTCGGTATAAGGGACCAACGTCCCCGCCATGCGCACGCTCCCCATCCTTGCCGTCCTGCTGCTCAGCCCCGTCACCATGTCCGCCCAGGACGGTGAACAGGCCCCCTTGGAGATCTACGGCCGCATCCTGGCCGGAGAGGAGAAGCTGGCCGAGGCCCAGGTGCTCGTGTTCAAGGGCAACGAGCAGGTGGGCGCGGTGACCACGGGCAAGAGCGGGAAGTTCGATCTCCGCCTGGGCATGAACGGGCAGTACAGCCTGGAGTTCCGCAAGGAGGGCTTTGCGCCCAAGCGCATCCTGATCGACACGCAGCTGCCCAAGTTCCCCGCAGGGGCCGAGGTGGTGATCGCGCCCATCGGCATGGACCTCACCCTCATGGAGAAGGCCAAGTTCGATGGGGCCAACACCGACGACCTCGACTTTCCCTTCGCTCTGATCAAGTGGAGCAAACGCGATCATGCGTTCGTGCAGGACGCGGACTACACGGCCGACATGCAGCGCACCAGCGGCGCCCTGCTGCTGGTGGCCGCCCGGTCTGACCAGAAGCGGTGACCGGCGCCTGCCTCTGGCTTCCCGCGCCCCCCCGGCGCGGGATCGCTATTTTTAGCCACTTCCTTTCCCCATGCCCGTACGCCGCCCCTTCAACCTCAAGCAGTGGATCGCCGACAACCGCGACCTGCTCAAGCCCCCCGTTGGCAACAAGAACCTGTACGTCGAGTCCGGCGACTACATCGTGATGATCGTGGGCGGCCCCAACGCCCGCAAGGACTACCACTTCAACCAGACCGAGGAGCTCTTCTACCAGATCGAGGGCGACATCGAGGTGGGCATCCAGGAGGACGGCAAGGCGGTCACGATACCCATCAAGGAGGGTGAGATGTTCCTGCTGCCCGGCAACGTGCCGCACCAGCCGCGCCGCGGCCCCAACACCGTGGGCCTGGTGATCGAGTGCAAGCGCGACGACCGCGAACTGGAGGACGGCCTGCACTGGTACTGCGAGAAGTGCAACAACCTGCTGCACGCTTACCGCTTCGTGCTGCACAACATCGAGAAGGATTTCATCCCCCGCTTCCGTGAGTTTTACGGCAGCCTGGACATGCGCACCTGCAAGAAGTGCGGCCACGTGATGGAGACCGACCCGCGCTTCGTCTGATGCCCGAGCTGCTCGCGATAGACATCCACACGCACATCCTGCCGGAGCACATCCCCGATTTCGGGCGGCGCTTCGGCTACGGGGGCTTCATCCACCTGGACCATCACAAGCCGGGTTGCGCGCGGATGATGATGGACGACAAGTTCTTCCGCGAGGTGCAGGCCAACTGCTGGGATCCGCAGGTGCGCATCGGCGAGTGCGATGAGTTCCGGGTGCAGGTGCAGGTGCTGAGCACGGTGCCCGTGATGTTCAGCTATTGGGCCAAGCCGCAGGACACGCTCAACCTGTCGATGTTCCTAAACGACCACATCGCCGGCATCGTGCACAAGTGGCCGAAGCGCTACATCGGCCTGGGCACCGTGCCCATGCAGGACACCGAGCTCGCCATCCGGGAGCTTGAGCGCTGCAAGGCCATCGGGCTCGAGGGCATCCAGATCGGCACGCACATCGAAGGCGTGAACCTCGGCGAGCCCCGCCTCTTCGCCATCTTCAAGGCCTGCGAGGAGCTGGGCATGGCGGTGTTCGTGCACCCGTGGGACATGATGGGCAAGGACCGCATGGACAAGTACTGGCTGCCCTGGCTGGTGGGCATGCCGGCTGAAACGGCCCTGGCCATCAGCTCCATGATCTTCAGCGGGCTCTTCGAGAAGCTGCCGAAGCTGCGCGTGGCCTTCGCGCACGGTGGCGGAGGCTTCCCCGCCACCATCGGCCGCATCCAGCACGGTTTCGAGGTGCGCCCCGACCTGTGCGCGGTGGACAACAACGTGGCGCCCAAGGAGTACCTCGGCAAGTTCTGGATCGACTCGCTCGTGCACGAGCCGGCCATGCTGCAGTACGTGGTGGACCTCATCGGCGCGGACCGCGTGGCGCTCGGCACC
>JBIJCH010000045.1:0-10370 GCA_044344815.1 Flavobacteriales bacterium
CCCCGAGCCGGTGAACACCGGCAAGATCAACAGCATCATGGAAGGGACGACCGTCGAGGGCGAGATCCGCTCCGACAGCAACGTCCGCATCGATGGCCGCGTGAAGGGCACCATCTCGGTGCGCGGACGCCTGATCGTGGGCGCCAGCGGGGTGATCGAGGGCGATGTGACCTGCCAGAGCAGCGACATCGAGGGCACGGTGAACGGCAAGATCAACTGCCAGGACCTGTTGAGCCTGAAGGCCACGGCCAAGCTCAACGGCGACATCAACACCAAGAAGCTCGCCATCGAACCGGGTGCCGTGTTCACCGGCAACTGCAGCATGGCCGGTGGCATCGTGAAGGAGATGGACCCCATGCGGCTGAGCACCTCCGGTGCGGCCGCCCGTCCCGAGCCGGCGCAGGCCGTCCGTTAAGCCGCACCCGTGCCCGCCATGTCCCAGGGCCGGCGCTCGCCCCTGCTCCCCGTTCTGCTCTTCGCGCTCACCTGCGCGGGGCTCACCTACGGCACCCTGCACCTGCTCGGCCACAACCTGCATTGGAGCTACGCGGCCGTCATCGGCTACCTCGGACTCACCACCTGGATGCTCCACCACTGGCAGGAGGAGGCCATGCACACCGACCCCAAGGGCTTCGTGCGCCGCTTCATGACCGGCCTGGTGATGAAGATGCTCGTGTCCCTTTTCCTCCTGCTGGCCATCGTGTTCCTGGTGGAGGCGGACCTGGCCCTGCCGCTGGCCCTCACCTTCGCCCTGCTCTACCTGGCCTTCCTGGGCTTCAGCACGGCCCGCCTGGTGAACCTGTCGCGCACCATGCCCAGGGCGTGATGGACCCCGGCGGGAAGGACGACCTGCGGAAGGCCCAAAAGGGCTACGACAACTACCTGCGCTACAGCGGGCTGGGACTGCAGATGGCCGGGGTGATCCTGGTGTGCGTGCTGGGCGGGCGCTGGCTCGACGGGCGGCTGGCCTGGGAGTTCCCCCTGTTCACGCTGCTGGGCTCGTTGCTGGGCATCACCGGTGCCATGGTCTTCCTGTTCAAGGAGACCGGCCGGAAGGGGTGAACGCAGAAGCATATCCACCCACCATTTTTCTTTTCCGTGGGAGTGCCTACCTTCGCGGCCGCAAACGAGGGGGTACCTCCCCGCTTGGAAATGCTGAAACCCTTGCTGCGCGCCGCTTTCATGATCCTCGGGGCCCTTTCGCTGGGCACCGTTAACGCGCAGCACGAAGGCCACGCCGCCGACACCACCGCCCATTCCACCGGGGCGCACGCCGCCGGCGGTGTCCATGAGGCCGCGGGGCATGAGGAGGCCAAGGGCGGCTTCGACGCCGGCAAGCTGATCCTCGATCACATCGGCGACGAGCATGGCTGGCACCTGTGGGGCCACACCAGCATCCCCCTGCCGGTGATCCTGTACAACAGCGAACGCGGCCTTAGCGTGTTCAGCAGCGCCCGCTTCGACCACGGCCACATGACCTATGGCGGCTACATGCTGCACGAGGGCCATGTGGTGGCCACCGACGCACCCGACGGCACCGACGCGCACCAGGCCCCGGTGAACGAGGCCCTCACCGCCTCCACGTGGGACATCAGCATCACCAAGAACGTGATGAGCCTGTTGGTGAGCGCGGCCCTGCTGCTGTGGATCTTCCTGAGCGTGGCCGGCGCCTACACCCGCCGCGCGGGCCAGGCGCCCAAGGGCCTGCAGAGCTTCGTGGAGCCCATCATCCTCTTCGTGCGCGACGATGTGGCCAAGAGCGCCATCGGCCCCAAGTACATGAAGTACATGCCGTACCTGCTAACGGCCTTCTTCTTCATCTTCCTGAACAACCTGCTGGGCCTGGTGCCCATCTTCCCCGGTGGTGCCAACCTCACGGGCAACATCGCCGTGACGCTGGTGCTGGCGCTGATCACCTTCGTGATCGTGAGCTTCAGCGGCAACAAGCACTACTGGCACCACATCTTCGCCATGCCGGGCGTGCCGGGCTGGGTGCTGGCGATCCTTACTCCGGTGGAGGTGCTGGGCATGTTCCTGAAGCCCTTCGTGCTGATGATCCGACTGTTCGCCAACATCACGGCGGGCCACATCATCGCGCTCAGCTTCTTCAGCCTCATCTTCGTGTTCGGTGAGACGAGCGCCGGCGCCGGCTACGGCGTGGCCATCGGCTCCTGGGCCTTCACCGTCTTCATGGCCATGCTGGAGCTCCTCGTGGCCTTCATCCAGGCGTACGTGTTCACCTTCCTGTCGGCCATGTACATCGGCGCGGCGGTGGAGGAACCGCACCATCACTAAGTCCAACAAGAACCTTTTCAAACCCCGCATAACATGTTCCTCTCTGCCCTCCTCGACCTCGGCACCGGTTACGGTATCGCCGCCCTCGGTGCTGGTCTCGCCGCCCTCGGCGCCGGTGTTGGCATCGGTCGCATCGGTGGTGACGCTGTGCAGGCCATGGCCCGCCAGCCTGAGTCCATCAACGACCTGCGCGCCAACATGATCCTGACCGCCGCGCTCGTGGAAGGTGCCGCCTTCTTCGCCATGGTGGTGGGTCTGCTGGTGGTGCTGAAGACCGCCTGATCCAGGCGCCCGGCACACCGGTCCCCCTCCCTCGTTCAACCCCTGAAAGACCGCCATGCTCCTCGTAGCCCTCTCGTTGGTCGAGCCCGCGTTCGGCCTTGTGTTCTGGATGACCCTGACCTTCCTGACGGTCCTGTTCATCCTGGCCAAGTTCGCGTGGAAGCCCATCCTCAACTCGCTGCACGAGCGTGAGCGCACCATCGAGGACGCGCTGAGCGAGGCCAAGAAGGCCCGCGAGGAGATCGCGAACATGAAGGCCAGCAACGAGGAGCTCATGCGCCAGGCCCGTACCGAGCGCGAGGAGCTGCTGAAGGAGGCCCGCGATGTGCGCGACCGCGAGATCGCCGAGGCCAAGAACAAGGCGAAGGCCGAGGCCGACGCCCTGCTGGCCCGCGCCCGCGCCGACATCCAGAACGAGAAGAAGGCCGCGATGGCCGAGATCAAGATCCTGGTGGGCGACCTCAGCGTGGAGATCGCCGAGAAGGTGCTGCGCGAGAAGCTGAACAACGACCCGGCGCAGCGCGCCCTGGTCGACCGGATGCTGAAGGACGCCGAGGCCCGCATGCAATGAGGATCCAGCCCGTCGCATACCGCTACGCGCAGTCGCTGCTCGACCTGGCCCTGGAAAGGGGCCAGCTCAAGGAGGTGCAGGCCGAGATGGCGATGCTCTCCGACACCTGCGCGAAGAGCGAGGACCTGCGGGTGCTGCTGAAGAGCCCCGTGGTGCGTGCCGATGCCAAGCGCAAAGTGCTCGAGAAGCTCTTCGGCGCGCAGCTGGGCAAGGTGACCTCCACCTTCATCGACGTGCTCGTGCGCAAGGGCCGCGAGGCGCTGCTGCCGGACATCGGTGCGGCGTTCCTGGAGCTCTACCGCAAGCATGAGCACATCGTGGTGTGCAAGGTGACCACCGCGGTGGCCCTCACCGACACGGAGCGACAGCAGGTGATCGCCATCACCGGCAAGCGCTTCCCCGGCATGACCGTGCAGCTGCAGGAGCGCGTGGACCCGGCGATCCTCGGGGGTGGCATCATCCAAGTGGGCGACCTCATGTGGGACGCCAGCGTGAAGAACAAGTTGAACGTGATCCGGCGTGCGTTCGCGGTGAACCCGTACGTGCCCCAGCTCTAAGACCGAACAGCAAGATGGCAGAAGTGAAACCCGCCGAAGTATCGGCGATCATCAAACAGGAACTCGCCGGCGTGCGCACCGAGGCCGACCTCGAGGAGGTCGGTACCGTGCTGCAGGTGGGTGACGGCATCGCCCGCATCTACGGCCTCAGCGGGGTGCAGAGCGGCGAGCTCATCGAGTTCACCGGCGGCCTGCGCGGCATCGTGCTGAACCTGGAGGAGGACAATGTGGGCGCGGTGCTCCTGGGCCCCAGCGTGGGCGTGAAGGAAGGGGACACCGTGAAGCGCACCCGTCGCATCGCCAGCGTGAACGTGGGCGAGCAGATGGTGGGCCGCGTGGTGAACACCCTGGGCGAGCCCATCGACGGCAAGGGCCCCATCGGCGGCGAGCTGTTCGAGATGCCGATCGAGCGCAAGGCGCCGGGTGTGATCTTCCGCGAGCCCGTGAAGGAGCCGTTGCAGACGGGCATCAAGGCCGTGGACGCCATGATCCCCATCGGCCGCGGCCAGCGCGAGCTCATCATCGGTGACCGCCAGACGGGCAAGAGCACCGTGGCGCTCGACACCATCATCAACCAGAAGGAGTTCTACGAGGCCGGCAAGCCCGTGTTCTGCATCTACGTGGCCGTGGGCCAGAAGGGCAGCACCGTGGCCGGCATCGTGAAGAAGCTCGAGGAGAACGGCGCCATGCCCTACACCGTGGTGGTGGCCGCCAACGCCAGCGACCCCGCGCCGATGCAGTTCTACGCGCCCTTCACCGGCGCCGCCATCGGCGAGTACTTCCGCGACACCGGCCGCCCCGCGCTGATCGTGTACGACGACCTCTCCAAGCAGGCCGTGGCCTACCGCGAGGTGTCCCTGCTGCTGCGCCGCCCCCCGGGCCGTGAGGCCTACCCCGGCGACGTGTTCTACCTGCACAGCCGCCTGCTGGAGCGTGCGGCCAAGGTGACGGGCGACGACAAGGTGGCCGCCCAGATGAACGACCTCCCCGACAGCCTCAAGGGCCGGGTGAAGGGCGGTGGTTCGCTCACCGCGCTGCCGATCATCGAGACGCAGGCCGGTGACGTGTCCGCCTACATCCCCACCAACGTGATCTCGATCACGGACGGGCAGATCTTCCTGGAGAGCAACCTGTTCCTGAGCGGTGTGCGCCCCGCCATCAACGTGGGCATCAGCGTGAGCCGCGTGGGCGGTAACGCGCAGATCAAGAGCATGAAGAAGGTGGCCGGTACGCTGAAGCTGGACCAGGCCGCCTACCGTGAACTGGAGGCCTTCGCCAAGTTCGGCTCCGACCTCGACGCCGCCACCAAGGCGGTGCTCGACAAGGGCGCCCGCAACGTGGAGATCCTCAAGCAGGCCGAGAACAGCCCGATGCGCGTGGAGGAGCAGATCGCCATCATCTACCTGGGCACGAAGGGCCTGCTCGGCAAGGTGCCGCTGAACAAGGTGAAGCAGTTCGAGGTCGAGTACCTCACGCTGCTGCGCAACAAGCACGACACGCTCACCGGCACCCTCGAAAGGGTGGCCGCCGACCTCGTGAAGAGCTTCGCCTAACCCCAGCGACCGCACGCAGCGATGCCCAGCCTGAAGGAAGTCCGCAGCCGGATCGTCTCGGTCAACAGCACCAAGCAGATCACCGCCGCCATGAAGATGGTGAGCGCCGCGAAGCTGCGCCGTGCCCAGGACGCCGTCATCCGCATGCGTCCTTACGCGGAGAAGCTGCGCACCATCCTCGGCAACGTGAGCGCGAGCCTCGACAGCAGCGAGGGCGCCTACTCCCAGCAGCGCGAGGTGAAGCGCGTGCTGCTGGTGGCCATCGTGAGCAACCGCGGTCTGGCGGGCGCCTTCAACACGCAGGTGTACCGCAGCGTGCGGCGCCTCACCGCCGACCACGAGGCACAGGGCCGCACCGTGCACGTGCTGCCCGTGGGCAAGAAGGCGCTGGACACCTACCGCCGCACGAAGCTCTTCAACCCCGAGCTGCCCACCGACCTGGCGCGGCTGTTCGACGGGCTCAACTTCGACAAGGCCTCTCCCGTGGCCGAGCTGGTTATGGGCCTGTTCGTGAACGGCAGCTACGATCAGGTGACGCTGGTCTACAACCGGTTCAAGAACGCGGCCGTGCAGGTGATCACCGAGGAGCAGTTCCTCCCCGTGCTGCCCGCCGAGCCTGTCGCAGGCCAGGAGGCCGCCGGCAAGGTGGACCACATCATGGAGCCCGACCGCTCGACGATCGTGCAGGAGATCATCCCCAAGAGCCTGAAGATCCAGTTCTACAAGGCCCTGCTGGACAGCTTCGCCGCCGAGCATGGCGCGCGCATGACGGCCATGCACAAGGCCACCGACAACGCCGATGCCCTGCTGAAGGACCTGAAGCTGTCCTACAACAAGGCGCGCCAGGCCGCGATCACCGGCGAGATACTGGAGATCGTGGGCGGCGCCGAGGCGCTGAAGGGCTAAGGCCCTCCCGCTCCATCGCCCTTGCTCCTGCGCGGCAGCAGGAACTCAACCACCGCCCAGAGCGCGCAACACGCGAGCCCTGCGAAGAGCAGCAGCGTCGCAAAGGGCCAATGCTGGATGCGGAAGAGCGTGCCAGCGATCACCAGCAGAAGCCCCAGGGTGAAGAGCACCATGGAAGGCCGGCCCGGTGTCCGTCGATCCGTGTCGCTCCAGAACGCCGCCACGCCCTCCTGCGTGATCCACACAAGACCGAACACGGATGCTGCGAGCGATATCGGTTCCGCGCAAGGCCAATGCCGGGCATGAAAGACCATGGCGAGCGGCCAGGTGACCGCGAGGCCGAGCTTGATGTGATCGAGGAAGTGCCTGGGGCGTTTCGCCGCGTACCGGAACGGGTAGAGCAGCACGATACCGGCGGCTCCGGAGATCAGCAGAGCGCCTGCTGCGGGCCAGTGCTGCAGCTTGAACAGCAGGCCGCCGAGCACCACGCCGAGCGCGATGCGCAGGGGCAGTGTGAAGCGCTTGGGCAGGACCTGATCGGGCATGTCCCCACAAGATAGCAGGGATGCTCAGCGCTTATGGCTGCCGCAGCGGCAGGCGGATCGTCACCGAGGTGCCGCCCTCCGGTCTGACGTCCACCGTTACGGTGCCGCCCAGCAACGCACCCAGCTCCCCGATGATCACGTAGCCGAGGCCCTGCATCTCGGGGTCGCCGTGCTCCGTGCCACGTCGGCCATGCCGGCCACTGATGATGTCGCGCACGTGGGCCAGCGCCTTCGGCGACATGCCCGGGCCGGTATCGCAGACGCACAGGTCGTAATGACCGTCGGCCTGGATGCCGCGCACCCGCACCTCGCCGTTCCGCGTGTAGTTCACGGCGTTGGAGATCAGGTTCTGCAGGATGATGAGCAACAGATCGCGGTCGGTGCGCAGCACATCGTCCAACGGCACATCGTTCACCAGCGTGTCACCCTTGCTGGCGGCCAGTGCCCGCACGAGGTCCAGCGCATCCTCCACCAACGGGTTCAATGCCACGTGCATCGGCCTCAGCTCGATGCGGCCCTCCTGGTGCTTGATCCAGCTGAGCAGGTTGCGGGCGTTCGCATGGAGCTTGTCGCTGCTGAGGGCGATGTCGTGAAGGTTCTCCTCCAGCTCAGGCCCGGCCCGGCCGCCGCCGATCGCGCGGGCCACCCGGGCGATGAACCGCAGCGGGGTGACGATGTCGTGCGAGATGATGGACACCAAGCGCTCCTTCACCTCGACCGACCGGCGCAGCCGTTCGTTGGCCTGCTCAAGCTCCATCGTACGCTGCTGCACCGCCTCTTCCAGCTCCTGGTTGCGCCGTCGCAGCCGCGCCTCGTTCAAGCGGACACCCGCCATCAGGGCGATCATGCCCAGAAGGCCCGCCATGGCCAGGAACCACGGACGCCGGTAGGCCGGTGTGAGCACCGTGAGGCGCAGCACGGTGGGACCCTCGCCCTCGGGCGCGCCAAGCTTCCGGATGGCCAGCTCATGCTCGCCCGGAGGCAGCCGCGTGAACCGGATCTCGCGGTCGTTCAGGCCCACCGGGATCCAGCGGGATCCCTCGGGGCCCAGCCGGTACTCCAACTGCATGTTGGCCGGCGACCCCCAATAGGGCAGGGTGAACGCCACGACCAGGTCCTCGTGGTCCGGCGAGATCGCCTGCTCGTCACCGGGCGACAGCGCGATACCATCCACGTACACCCTGTTGATGATGACCCGTCCCTTCGGCACGGGGTCGGCCAGGGCGAGCGGATCGAAGACCACGATGCCCTCGAGCGATGGGAACACGAGGCGCCCGTCCGGAAGCTGAAGGTGCGCCGGGTCGCAGCCGCCATTGAACTCCGGGTTCAGGATGCCGTCCTCGACCCCGAAATACGCGTAGTGCACATGGTGCTCCGGATCGCCCAGCCATGACCGCAGCCCCAGCAGCGAGACCCTCACCAGGCCACGATTGGTGCTCATCCACAACATGCCCGCCCTGTCCTTGGCGAACGCATGCACATGGGTGAGGAATCCCTGCCGGTCCAGGGGAAGGGGGAACGACCTGCCCGCGCTCAACAAGTAAGCTCCGCGGCCGTATGTACCGATGAAGACCAGGTCGTCGACCACCTGGATGGACCGCACACAGGCCCCCCCGATCCCGGGCAGTGTATCGATGACGCCGCTGTCGTGGAAGCGGACAACGCCTGAACAGGTGGCCGCCCACATCGCATCGTTCACCCTGGTGAATGCCGTGGTGTTGCCGATGCGCAACAGCTGTCTGTAGGCGCTGTCGACGACGATGCCCACCCCCTGTGCGTCCGCCAGCCACAGCGTATCACCATCCTGTCTGATGGCCGTGACCAGAAGGCCCGGTCGCCTCAACAGGACCCGGTCGCTCCCGGCGACCGGATCGATCTCCACCAACCGGTCGTGGCGGGCTGCCAGCAGACGTCCGCCTTCGGCCCGGGACACCATCTGGTAATTCAATTGTGGCCACGGCCTGATCTCGATGTTGACGCATCCCTGCGGCGTGAACAGTGTGTGATAGGTGCTTGACAAGGCCAGCAGCGTGTCACCACCCACCTGCTGCAACGCATAGTAGGCGTTATTGCGCCCCTCCTTCGAGGGTTCACACACGCGGGTGAGCATGCCGCGCTCGCGGTACATGAACAGACCCTTGGTATCGGTGCCGGCGAAAAGGACGCGATGCACCGGGCTCCACAGCAGCTCATTGAACGCGCACCCCGAAGGCAGCTCCAGCGGGAGCATGCTCACCCGCAAGCGCTGGGGATCGGCACCGGGCAACAGCAGGTAGACCCTGCGATCGTCGCGGAGCAGCACATGCGAATCATCAAGGTCCTGGCCCGGAGCTCCGGTGGTTAGGAGCCGGGTGATGGCGGCCGCATGGGGACCATCCACGGCCACCGCATGCAGTGCTCCTGTGGCCTCGTCCACCATCCACGGCCGGCCGTTGTCATCACTGCCATACCAGCGCCCGAGCAACCTGAACCGGCGCAGGAGCGGTCGTTCGTAAACCACCCGGCGCACAAGCGTACTGTCCTTGAAATGCAGAAGGGCCCGCTGGGTGGCGATGGTCCAATGGTGGCCATCCTCAGCATGCATGAGCACGGTGGGGCCGGCCCACTGCGAAGCACCCGGCAGGGAATCCACGCGATCCATCGTGCGCAGCAGGAGGCGCATGGACGGCGCCCCCCCCCTGATCATCCGCAAATGGGGACGCCTGGCCGATGCCGGCGCCAGCTCCAGGATACGATCGCCACTGAGGTGCACATGGTCGCCCGAGGCGTTCCGCACCACGAACGAGCCATCCGCCAGGGGAACGATATCGCGCATCCGCTCCCAGGAGGACCCCCCCTCATCGGGCAGCTTGATCGGCGTGAACCGTCGGCCATCAAAGCGCACCAGCCCACCTTCGGTGGAAAGCCAGAGGAAGCCCAGCGTGTCCATGGCCATGTCGATCACGCTGTTCTGCGGAAGCCCGTTCTGGGAGGTGTACTGCTGCGGGCCCCAGTCCGTCGCCTGGCCATGGGCCGGGAAGGCCGCCAGCAGCGCCAGCACCAACGCCCAGCAGGAACGGCAGGGCCCCATGTGCCTAGGAGATATGGTAGCCATGCAACTGGGCCAGCCGCTGGAGGTCCAGCAGGTTCGACACGCCGAGCTTGTCGAAGAGCCGCGCCTTGTAGGTGGCCACGGTGGTGGGCCTGAGCTCCAGGCGCTCGGCGATGTCCTTCACGGCCGTGCCCTGCAGCAAGGCGTTCATCACCAGGAGCTCACGGTCCGAGAGGTCCTGGAAAGGGTCGACGCGGCCGCTCCCACGGCCATCACCGGCAAGCTCCAGTTCATGGCTGCGGTACTCCCGGCCCTGCATCACACGACGCAAGGCCCGCAACACCTCCTCCTCCGAGGCCTGCTTGCTGAGGAAACCCGAACCGCCCATGGCCAGCACACGCGGGCCGTAGATGTGCTCGGGGCTCATGGTGTACACCAGGACGCGCATGCGGGGATGCTCGGTGCGGAGCCGCTCCAGCACATCCAGCGAATGCCCATCCCCCAGCTGCAGGTCGAGCACGAGCAGGTCCGGCGACCCCTCGCCCAGCTGGCGGATGAGCTCGGCCAGGCTGCCGGCCTCCTGGATGGACCGCACCCCCAACCGGTCCTGCAGCAGGTTCCGCAGGCCAC
>JBIJCH010000036.1:0-10843 GCA_044344815.1 Flavobacteriales bacterium
CCGCCGCGTGCTCGCGGAGGCGCTGCCCAACGGTGCGAAGCGCTTCGACCTGGACGTGCGCGCCCTGGCCACCGGCACCTACCAGGTGCTCGTGACGGGCCCCGGCGGCGTGCGCAACGGCAAGCTCGTGGTGATGCACTGACACGCCACCGGATGCATCGGGAGCGGCCGCGTTACCTTCGCGGCCGCTTTCCTTTTCCCCCCAAGCCTTCGCCAGGCCACGGCGCATACGACATGAACAAGTCCATCGGTACGGCCCTAGTCGCCTGGAACGTGGTGCTCACGGCCCTCTGCGGCTGGGCGCTGCTGCGCACCCCCTCTCCCTCCACCACCGTGAACGCCGTGGCGGAGGCCGACAGCAGCGCCGCTGTGTCGCCCGTGGTGGTGCGCGACACCGCCGCCCTGAAGGAGGCGCGCATCGCGTACTTCAACATGGACTCGCTGCAGGAGAAGTACGATCTGGTGAAGGAGCGCGAGGCTTCGTTCACCGCCCAGGGCCGCCAGCTGGAGAGCGCCCTGATGGACAAGATGCAGAAGGCCCAGGCCCGCTACAACGAGCTGATGTCCAAGGACCACACCTACAGCACCAAGGCCGAGCTGGAGGCCGACGAGGCCGAGCTGAAGAAGCGCGCCGACGAGATCCAGGAGATGCGCGCCACCTCCCAGGAGCGGCTGGACCGGATGCAGATGCAGATGCTGCAGGAGATCACCGACGAGATCATGGGCTACCTGAAGGAGTACAACGCGGCGGCCGGCTTCGACTACATCTTCAGCATCCAGGACGGCGGGCAGATCTGGGTGGGCAACGAGGGCCTGAACATCACACGCGACGTCCTCGAGGGCCTGAACGCCCGCCACCGCGCGCGCAAGGAGGCCCCGAAGAAGTAAGCCCGGCACGATGATCGCGGTGCGGCCCACGTCCCCTTCCGCCGTGCGCCGTTCGTTGTCGTGCCTCCTCCTCCTGCTGGCGTCCGCCGGCCTGTGCGCTCAGTCGCGCGTGGAACAGGGCGGCGCACGCATCGAGATCCTCGGTGCCGACCAGTGGACGAGCGACAAGGCCATCGCGAACGGCGCCCAGCGCCTGATCGGCAACGCGCGCTTCCAGCACCAGGGCGCGGTGATGGCCTGCGACAGCGCCCACATCCATGCCGACCAGCAGGTCGACGCGTTCGGGCGCATCCGCATCACCCAGGGCGACACACTGCAGGTGACCGGTCGCAGCCTGCACTACAGCGCGAAGGACCGCGTCGCCGAGCTCGATGGCGATGTGCGGCTGAACGACCGCGACATGGAGCTGTCCACCGAGCACCTCATCTACGCCATCGGCGACCGCGTGGCCACCTACACCGGCGGCGGCACCCTGGTGAGCCGCAAGGAGAACAACACCCTCACCAGCGGGCGCGGCAGCTACCTCGCGGCCTCGCACACCTTCGTCTTCAGCGACGACGTGGTGCTCGTGGGCCCCGACCGCGCCATCACCGGCGACACGTTGCACTACACCACCACCACGGGCGTGGCCCGCTTCCTCGGCCCCACCACCATCACCAGTGGGGGCACGCGCATGTGGTGCGAACGCGGCAGCTACGACACACGCCGGGACGTGGGCCACTTCAGCCGTGGCGGCCGCATCCTGCTGAAGGACGGACAGGAACTGCGCGGAGACTCCCTGCGCTACGACCGCACAGCGGGTGTCGGCGAGGCCTGGGGGCACGTGGTGGCGCTCGACACCGCCAACGATGTGGTGGTGCGCGGTGAGCGCGGCCGCTACGACGAGCTGAACGCCCGCAGCTTCGTGACGGACAGGGCCGAACTGGTGCTGCTGCTGGGCGACGACAGCCTCTTTCTGCACGCCGACACGCTCTTCGCCACCAGCGACAGTGCCGGTGCGCGCCGCATCACCGGCCGGCGCGGCGTGCGCTTCTTCAAGGCCGACCTGCAGGGCGTGTGCGACACCGTGCGCTACGCCCAGGCCGACAGCCTGATCCACCTGGACGGTTCACCCGCCCTGTGGAGCGGCGCCGACCAGATCACAGGCCGTCACATGCGCATCAAGCTGCGCGACGGAAGGCCCGACACGCTCTACGTGGACGAGGACGCCTTCCTGGCGAGCGAGGTGGACACGGCGCACTACGACCAGGTGACCGGAACTCACATGGTGGGCCTGTTCCGCGGGAGCGAACTGCACCGCATCGAGGCCACGGGCACCTGCCGCACGGTGTACCACCCCAAGGAGCAGCGCGATGGTGGGGAGGTGATCACCGGGGTGAACCGGGCGGATTGCAGCAAGCTGGTGGTGACCATCGTCGAAGGCCGTGTGCAGCGCATCACGTTCATCACCAGGCCCGATGCCACGCTCTATCCGCTGGAACAGGCGACCGCGGAGGAGCGGGTGCTGAAGGGGTTCACGTGGCGCGCGGCCGAGCGGCCGATGGACCGCGCGGGGATCTTCGCCCGCCCGTAGGGCTCAGCGCCGCCTGGCCTGCGCCGGCGGCTCCTCGGCCGGCACCACGCCGAACTGCGCCCACACCTGTGCATCGGGAGCCTGGCGCTGCTCGATGCGGCTGTGGGCATCGACCTCGCGTTCCTGAGCATTATCCACCAGCTCGTTCGCATACAGGAACAGGTGCGCGCCGCCATGGATCGGCTTCTTGCGGTACACGCCGAACACGGTGGCGTTCCCCTTGAAGAGGTTGCCGCTCACGTGCGCCACGCTCAGGTCCTTCACGGCCATGCCGAGGCGGTTGTCCTCGAACCGGCTGTCGAGCACGAGCACCTGGCTGGCCTCGCCCACGCTGATGCCCTTGTCGAGCAGCTTGATGAAGCGGCAGTCACGTACGAGCACCTGGGCGCCGCTCACGTCGAGCCCGTCGCCGTTGCTGTCCGCACGGCCGTTGCGGAAGGTGCAGCCGCTCACCTCCCCCTGCACGAAGTCCAGGTCCACCAGGTCGGCGAAGCCGTCCTCGAAGAGGCAATCGGTGATGGTCGCCCGGCCCTGCTTGAGGTTGAAGGCGTCCTCGGCGAAGGAGCCGGAGACCTCGCAATCGGCCATCACCAGGTCGGCGTGGTGGATGCTGAGCATGCCGCTGTGGTAAAGGCCGTTGATGCGGGCCTCGCTGCCGCCGCTGATGCGCAGGCCGCGCAGGGTGCACGTGAAGGTGCCGTCGCCGCTCACCGCCACGGTGCCATAGGGCCGGTCCTTGTCGGCCGGGCGGATGAAGACGGGATGCAGCCGCGAGCCGAGCGCATCGAAGGGGCCGTTCACCAGAACGCTCACCCCCGGGTCGATGGACCAGCGTGCGCCCTCCTCCAGCCGCACCGCAAGCCCCTTGGGCACCACCAGGTCGCGGGTGATGGCGTACGCACCGCGGCGGAAGACGATGGTGTCGCCCCGCACCTCGGCGCCGAGCTCCTTCACCACACGGTCCAGCAGGTCCATGCGGGCGGTGGCGGCATCGGCCGCGTCGGCGAGCCAGGCGGGCTCGAGGAAGGCCGGCGGCACCACCGGTGGTACGAGCGGTCCCACGAAGGCCGCCACATCGCCCTGGCGCAGGCGCTGCCGCAGATCCTGCTTGATGCGGTCGGCCTCGGCCTGCGCCGCGCTCAACGAGCGGCCGCCGCGCAGCACCGGCAGCCACGCCTTGTCCAGGGCCTCCCAGCGGCCGCTCCACCCCTCCTCGGCGGCCAGCAGCTTGGAGCGGATGCGTTCCCAGGCGGCGGTGTCGCCGTGCGCGGCGCTGCCCAGCAGCAGGTCGAGCACCGGGCCTTGCGGTGCGGCGCCGCGCGAGGCGCGGTAGAGCGGCACGATGCCACCGGTGGTCCAGCGGTACACGTAGAGGCCCTCGCCCGTGAGCAGGTCGCGCCGGTCCTCGAGCATCTGCAGGAAGAGCACGGCCTCGGCGGCGCGGCGGTCGAGCAAGGCGCGACCGCCATGGTCCAGCTCCGCAGCGCGCACCAGGTCGGGCGCGGCGGTGTCGCCCTCGAAGGCGGGGAACAGGTGGTCGGGCCGGCCGGCGGCGATGCCCTGGGTGAAGAGCGCGGCATCGGTGAGGCGACGCCGCTCGAGGAAGCCGTCGTCGATGCGCTCCTCCTTGAGGAAGACCCCGAGGTCCTCGCCGCAGGCGGTGAGGCGCACGAAGGACACCTCCGGGCACACCACACCCAGCTCGATGGCGAGCTGCTCCATGTACTTGGCGCGGATGGAGGCCACCGTGGCAGGCACCAGCACCAGCTGGCGCTGGCCGCGGCACAGGCGCTCACGGGGGAACTTCACCACCCAGCCCCCTTCCACCGTGCGCAGGCGGCGCACCTCCACCGTGTCGTCGCAGCCCTCGGCGCTGAACAACTTGGCGTGCCACTTCGCATCGGTGTGCTGCTGCAGGCAGGGGTCGCTGTCGAAGGTGGGCTCCAGGGCGAAGACCTCCGCCTTCACCAGGGGCTCCTCGTGGTGCCGGCGGTCGAAGAGCCCGCTGTAGAGGGCGAGCTCACCGGGTGAAGCGGCGGCGCCCGCATAGCGATCGACCCAGCGCTCGGGCAGGTAGGTGAAGGCCGCGGTGAGCAGGCCCGCCACCAGCAGCAACACCAGCATGATGCGCCCCACGCGCCACTTCCGCTGCACCGCCCGCACCGCGTTCATTCCGCAGGGTGTATGGTGGCCGAACGGACGATGCCGTCAGGCAGGGTGATGGTGACCACCGCCGGGCGTGGTGGTGCGTGGAGGCCCGCATGGGCGCTGTCAGGCGGGAGCAGGCGCGGCATCAGCGTCACGTGCACGGCATCGGTTCCCGAGCGCGTGATGGACGCAGCGGCACCGGCCACCTCGGGCGCGCCCACGAGGCTGTCGCCCTGCACCGATACGCGCACCGCGTTCTCGCCGCCCAGGGTCACCTGCACGGTGTTGCCGTGCACCACGGCATCGGCCCGCACATCGTCCAGCGCGGTGCGCACGCGCTGCCAGTAGGCCTTGGAGGCATCGTGCAACGTGGCGAGGCTGTGGGTCCAATGCGCGAAGCTGAAGCGGTGCACATCGGCGGGCTCGGGGCTCACCTGCCCGTACTTGTTGCGGTCGCGCAGAACGCTCGGCTCCAGCCGGTCGGCCACCGCCTCCACCTGCCGCGTCCAGGCCTCGTCCGCCAACAGCCCTTCGATGGCCTCGCGCACGTAGCGGTCGTGCTGCAGGCGCCATTCGGGGTCGCGCAGCACGAGGCGGCTGAGCGCATCGTGCACGGGATGCAGCGGCTCGCCGGGGTGCGGGTACATCATCAGCGCGTCCCACAGCACGGGGTAGAACAGGCCGGTGCGCGGGCTCATCACCAGCCACTGGTTGTGGTGGTCGTCGATGTGGCGCGTGTTCAGCACCTTCAGCGCGGCGTAGTAGCGCAGGAAGGCGTCGATATCGATCAGCGTGGGGAGGCTGTCGCGCTTCGCCTCGGCCGTGAGCTTGCGTGAGCGCACCAGCTCCACCAGGGCGGCGAGGCGCTGGTGCGCGGCCGCGCTGTCGCCACCGCCTTCGTAGGCCCAGTGCTTCGCATCGGCCCACAGCATCGCAGGCTTGGGGAGCGCGCGACCGGTCACCGGCGGGAAGTCGCCCTTGAACACGGCCACCGTGCCTCGGGTGAGGTGGCGGTTCCGTTCGAAGTCGGGGTCCACCTGCTCCACCACCTCCATCACGCCGATGTCCCGGCCGTTGATGCGCACGAAGGCGAGGTCGTCGTACGGCACGGGCACCCCCATGCGTGCGGCGATCCACAGCGCGAGGTGGTCGTTCACCATGTTGAAGGCCTTCGGGTTGATGAAGTTGAGGCGGCGGTAGGGCGCGAAGGGGTTGTCCTTCTTCAGCACCAGCCGGAACGAGCGCTTGCCGCCGAGGAAGTGCGTGGTGGCGTACACGCCGCGGTAGCGGAAGCGCGCGGGGTAGCGGATGCCCTTGTCGATGAGCGTGGCCTGCTGCACCGTGCCTCCGCTCCAGGGGAGGTCGGCCTCGAGGCTGTCGAGCGCGGCGGGGGCCACCTCGAGCTCCACCACGGGGATGCGGTGCGGCGGCGGCGCGGCGTTGAGCCCGTCGATGAGCACGTTGGACGCTGCGGCCACGGCGATGGGCAGGGCGCGTTGCGGACCCAGCACCACGAGCCCGGTGAGCAGCGGCAGCAGCACCACCACCGCCAGGGCGATGAGGGGCCAGTGGAGCGGGGCCCTGCGGGCCGGCCTCATGCGTTGCGCGTGTTGAGCACCAGCAACAGGAAGCCCGTTGCGGCCAGCACCAGCGCGCTGAGCACGTGGCCCAGGGCGAGCAACACGGCCAGGGCGATGGCCGGGAGCCACAGCGGCATCTCGCGCACCACGCGGCCCACGAGGCCGCCCACGAGCAGCGCACCGCCGATCACCGCGGCCACGGGCCAGGAGGCCTCCACCGCGCGCAGCAGGGCCACCAGCGCGAAGCACATCAGCAGCAGCAGCCACGGCGTGTTGGGGCCGCGTTCCGCCGGGCGGTAGCCGCGGTTGTTCGCCCAGCCCCAAAGGGAGAGCACCACGAACAGCAGGAGCAACAGGGTGAGCAGCTCCACCCAGCCGTGGAACAGGGCCCCAAAAAGGCGGTCGCTCTCGGTGCGCATGCGGTACGGGCCTAATTTCGGCGCGCCCAGCAGGGTCCTTCCATGTTCCGCCGCACAGTTATCAAGATCCTGGTGGTGTGTATCGCCGCCTTCTTCGCCTTCCTGCTCTTCGGCCGGCGCGACCCCGACCTGCTGGAGCCCATCGCCGCCGATGCGGCGACCACGCTGGAGGAGCGCCTCACCGGGCTGAGCGTGCACAGCTACGACAGCGCCACCACGCCGCTGTACAACGACCGCCGCTACCACACCAAGGCGCTGGTGCCGCGGCTGCAGGGGCTGCATTTCGTGCCGGTCGCGCGCAACGAGGTGCGCCCCTTCGTGCTGCGGGTGAGCGCGCCCACCACGGTGTACACCATGGCCAACCGCCTCGACCTGCGGAGCGTGGAGACCTGGAACGCGCTGCCCGACCCCGTGCTGGTGGACGACGCCTACAGCCCGCGCCGGCTCGACCTGCTGCTGTCGCGCCAGCTGGTGGCCGGCACCTACGCCGTGCGCAACCCGGTGAACGGGCCCAGCCGGCCGGTGTTCTTCGACCCGGCGGTGGTGGAGGTGGTGCGGTAGGCCCGCATGGAAATGTCCTCCCCCACCCTCCACACCCACCCGCTGAACCGCGCCGTGCTCGCCGCGGGGCTGGGCTTCTTCGTGGACGCGTTCGACCTGTTCCTGTTCAACGTGTACCGGATCCCGAGCCTCACGGAGCTGGGCCTGGGCGGTGCGGCGCTGAAGACCGAGGGCGAGCGGCTGCTGGCGCTGCAGATGGCGGGCATGATGGTGGGCGGCATCCTCACCGGGGTGCTGGGCGACCGGCGTGGGCGCGTGGCGGTGCTGTTCGGCAGCATCCTCCTCTACTCGCTGGCGAACCTCGCGAACGCCTTCGTGCACAGCGTGGAGGCCTACGCGGTGATCCGCTTCCTGGCGGGCGTGGGGCTGGCGGGCGAACTGGGCGCGGGGGTGACGCTGGTGGCCGAGAGCATGACGAAGGAGCGCCGCGGCTACGGCACCATCCTGGTGGCCACCCTGGGCGCGCTGGGCGCGGTGAGCGCCGGCCTGGTGGCCGATGTGCTGCACTGGCGCACGGCCTTCGCGGTGGCCGGCGTGGCGGGCCTGTTGCTGCTGTTCTTCCGCATGCGCAACATGGAGACGGCGATGTTCCACCGCACGCGCGGCATCGCCGTGAAGCGCGGCTCCTTCGCCCACCTCTTCGCGCAGCCGCACCGTGCGTTGCGCTACCTCGCCTGCATCGCCATGGGCGTGCCCATCTGGTACAGCGTGGGCCTGCTCATCACCCTGTCGCCCGAGCTGGCCGCCGAGCACGGCGTGGACGCCTGGCGGCTCACCTACGCCTTCACCCTCTTCCAGGTGGGCATCACCGTGGGCGACCTGGGCACCGGGGTGCTGAGCCAGCTGCTGCGCACGCGCCGCCGGGTGATCCTCGGGGGCATGGTGCTCGCCATCCTCGCCACGGCCGCCTATTTCCTCGCCTTCCGTGCGGGCACGGGCAGCTACGCCGCCTGCTTCGCCATGGGCCTGGGCTGCGGCTACCTCAGCGTGTTCGCCACAGCCACGGCCGAGCACTTCGGCACCAACCTGCGCGTGCTGGTGGCCGCCACCGTCACCAACTTCATGCGCGGCTCGGTCACCCTGCTGATCCCGCTGCACCTGTGGCTGGAGCACCGCTTCGCCATGACCACCTCGGCCAGCCTGGTGCTCACGGGCGCCGGGGTGTGGGCGCTGGCGCTCGCTGCGGTGCTGTGGCTGCCGGAGACCTATGGGCGCGACCTCGATCACACGGAGTAGGTCCGGCGCGGCATCCGTCCCTGCCTTACATTCGGACATGCACCTGTTCCGCCGCGCCGTGTTCATGGCCATTGCGGCCATGCTGGCAGGCGGCTCGCATGCGCAGGACCCCATGCACCGGCGCATCACCATGCGCGAGGGCCTGCCGGGCAACACGGTGTACACGGTGCTGCAGGACCGCCAGGGCTTCCTATGGTTCGGCACGGATGCCGGTGCGGTGCGGTACGACGGCATGCACCTCGACACCTACACCGTGGAGGAGGGGCTCAGCGACGAAGAGGTGCTGCAGGTGGAGCTGGACCGGAAGGGACGGGTGTGGTTCCTCACGGCCAACGGCCGGCCCACGTACATGGATGCGCAGGGGCTCCACAGCTGGCGTACCGACAGCACGCTGCGAAAGGTCTTTCTGCGATCAGGCATCCGCAGCATGAGCGAGGATCGGCAGGGCACCATCCGGTTCGGGGGCATGAAAGGCGAACTCGTCTCGCTGCGGGCCGATGGCACCATCCAGGAGGAGGTCCTCCGAAACCCGATGACAGGTCAGTTGGGCGGGCATGTGACCGTATGCAACGATGCCCGGGAACGGGCGCTGGTCTTCGATACCGAGTACCTGGCACACCCAATGCCCGAACGACCGGCACCGATTCCTGGCGGGAACGATCTGCTGCTGGTGATCCAGGAATTCGATGGGGGGCGCATCCTGTGCTCCACGGCAGGCATGATCTGCGAATGGCAGGAGGATGGCTGGCAACCGTTGGTGGACTCCACCATGGTGGCCGACGGCCTGCAATTCCGTAAGGCCTACCCCACCGGTCCGGATGAACTGTGGATCACCCTGCGCTCGGGCGGGGTGCTGTGGATGCAGCGGGAGCAGGGCCGTTGGCGTGCGGTGCGTGCGCCCCTCTTCACGGGCGACCTGATCAACACCGTGTTCCTTGGGCGCGAGGGCAACCTGTGGTTCTGCACCGACTACGGCGGGGTGATCATGGTCACCGGACAGACGGCCAATACGGTGCTGTTCCGGGGCACCCGGGGTCCGCGGGAGGAGTTCACCCGCGCGCACCGCGATGCGCAGGGGGCCATCTGGTGCGGCACCAACCAGGGCGATGCCTACCGGCTCGGCGAGCAGTGGGAGTTCGTGGACCTTCCCCCGGCCGGCGACATGTTCTTCAGGGTCACGGGGATGGCCTCATGGGCCGACACGCTATGGGTGTCCACCAGCCAGGACCTGTTCCGGATGGAACGGACCGCGGGAGACCGGCTGATAAAGCCCGTGCTCGCGGATCATTGGGAATGGGACGGCCCCCGTCGGGCCGGGCTGAAGGCGCTCACCCGGGGGCCTGACGGCGAGCTCGTGGGCACCTTGTACGGCGCCTATGCCATGCGACCGGGCAGCCCATACATGCAGGGTATCAAGGACCCCGGCATCCCCAACGTGCGGATCTACGCGCCCCACATCGACCATCGCGGCACCCTGTGGTTCGAGGAACAGGACCGCCTGTTCAGCCGCGATGCGCAGGGCGTGCGGCCGCACCCCGAGGTGAAGCTGCCCCCCGGTGTGCGCATCACGGACATCACGTCCCAGGGCGACACCCTCTTCGTGGCCACCACCGGACATGGGGTGCTCGTGCTCTGCCACGATTCCCTGATCGCGCGCATCACCGGAACGCATGGCCTGTCGTCCGACCACCTGCGCCACATCCACCTTGATCGTGGCGAGCTGTTCGTGGCCGGTGATGCCGGTGCCGACAAGGTGAGTCCGCCGTGGACCGCGCCCAGGACCTACCGGTATGCCAGCTCCATCGGTGGCCGCCTCTTCGATGTGCGCGACGTGGTGGCCGATGCGGCCCATGCCTATGTGCTCTTCGCCGACGGCCTGTGCAGGCTGCCCCGGGAGGAGACCGTGACGAGCAGGCCCATGCCCGCACCTTACATCCGCACGGTATTGGTGAACGACAGCACCATGTCCGACCGCACCATCGTGGGACTCCGCAAGGGGCGCGACCGCCTGGTGGTGGAGCTCGGCGTGGTGCACTTCACCACACCGCATAAGGTAAGGATGGAGTACAGGCTCGCCCCATCGGATGCCTGGCAGCGGGTGCTGGGCGGCTCGCTGGAACTGTCCAACCTGCCCGCAGGCGACCATGTGCTTCAGGTGCGGGCCGGGCTTGAGGACGGGGGCTGGTCGGAACCGGTGTCGCTCACGGTGGTGATGATACCCGCACTATGGCAGCGGTGGTGGGCATTGACCCTGCTGCTGCTGGCTTCGGTGGTGGTGGTGTTCCTCATCCTTCGTTCCATCGCCGAGTGGCGGGTACGCTCGCGCGAGGAGCGCGTGCGCCAGCGCGAACTGCTCAACCATGAGCGGCAGCGCATCGCCATGGACCTGCACGACGACCTGGGCGCGGAGCTCAGCAGCCTGCTGCTGCTCACCCGGA
>JBIJCH010000380.1:0-2835 GCA_044344815.1 Flavobacteriales bacterium
GGCCAGTGACGCTCCCGATCGCTGGTACACGGTGAAGTTGCGGCTGAGGTCGCAGTTGTTGGCGGTCACGATCAGCGCCTCGCTCACCACGGTATCCTTCCGGGCATAGCTGTGCTTGAAGCGCAGGTAGGGGGCCGTGGCCTGCGTGAGGTCGATGCGAGGGGACCTGAGCGTGGGCACCGCGAAGAAGCCGGTATAGCCGAAGCCCGGCACCACTGCGGCCAGGTCCTGTGCGCACGCCGTTTCCTGGAAGGGGCCCCAGGCCAGTCCGCCGCCCCCCTGTCCCACGCCGCCGCTGCCGAGCACCGTCCAACCCGCCGGGGGCACGCCGCCGGTGAAGGGCTCGTTCACCGGAAGCGCAAGGCCACCGGTCACCGTCACCGCCGTCGCAAGGGTGAGCGTGTCCTGGCCCACACCGTCGCCCACCACCAAGGTGGCCGCATGGATGCCGGGCACCAGGTAGCGCACGGGGGGCGGCGAAGCGCCGCTCCAGGTCGTGGGGACCCCTCCGGGAAAGCTCCAGGACCAGGTGGCGGGCGATCCCGTGGCGCTGTTGGTGTAGGTGACCGTGGCACCGGCGCACAGCGTGGCGGGCCAGCGGCTGAACGCCGCGTTCAAGGGGGCGTTCACGGTGAACAGCGCCTCCTGCCCCAGCACCCCGGCGTATCCGTTGCCCGTGCTGCTGTTGCCCAGGGACACCACCCAACGGTACGCACCGTTCACCAGCGGCAGCGCCAGGGTATCCTGCTGGCCCACGTAGCCGCAGTACACCAGGTCATCGGTGCTGCGATCGTACACCTTCACATACCCGAAGACGCTTGTTGGCGCGCCGCTGCGCGACCAGCGCAGCACGACCGGGTTCGCGGCCACGATGCTGTCGTTCACCGGGGCAAGCGGTTGCGGGGGGGCCAGAACGCCCTGCCAGCCCACGTGATGGGGTGTATGGGTGCAGAGGTTCCATCGCCGGGTGGCACCGCTACCCGTGATGGAGTTGTTGATCATCACGCAGGTGGCGGTCCCGTTGCACGGGCTTCCCTGGTAGTTGCTGTTCTGGCGGCCGTTGAAGCTGCGACCGCAGTTGCCGCTGCCGGAGCTGGTGTACTCGTCGAACGCATGGAAGATATGCCCCACCTCGTGGCCGTAAACGCGGTTCACCTGGGAGGTGGTCCACCCGTTGGCACGCCACAGCAACTGCGTGTATGGTCCGCCCAGGTAGGCGTAACCGATCTTGCCGTCCGTGAACTGGGTGGGGGCGTTCTGGGCCGACGGGTTGTAGGCGATGAACATGCTGAAGGCACGGTCGGCCGCGAGCTGCGCACGGCGGTCCCGGTTGTGCGCGTGGAGCTTGCCGAAGGCCCCCGCCTCCGTGCGGCCGGTGTTCGCCAGGATCGCATCGATCCACAACTGGTCGTCGGTGGAAGGACGCGTGACCGGTTCATGGCCCTGCAGGGTGAGCCCTCCAGCGGGTTCGTACCAGTCCATCACGGCGGTCACCGTGCGGCCGTAGAGGCTGGCCGTGTAGCTCCACACCACCCAGGCATCGATCACATGCAGCTTCACCTGGTCCACATGGGCCTGGGTCCAGGTGTAGAGGTCCGGGTCCACCGAGCCATTGCTCTCCACGAAGAAGGAGCTCGCCACGATCACCCCTTCCATGGTCTCGCTGTTGTAGGCGTTTCCACAGGTCCAGTCGACCACGTCGGCCGATCCGCCCCTGAACCCCTGTGCCCCCGGCGCGCCCTGCTTGTGCCGGGCAGGCACCTCCAGGGCGTGGTCGGGATGGACCGACCAGTCCATGGGACCCAAGGCCTCGGGCGTTTCGAGCTCATCGGCCTGGAGGGCGGCCAGGTAACGCGCACCGGTGCGTTGCTCCTCCCGCAGGGCGCTGATCGCTTCCTCCGATACGGGCCCCTCGATCACGCCCTGCACCCCGCCCAAGGCCCTCAATGCGGGCATGGACCGTTGCTCGGCGCGGCCGATGTAACAGCCCGGCGCCGCCACCACGGCCACCTCGAGTCCCGCCCCGCGCAGCACGGGCAGGGCATCCACGCTGGTCCGCAGGTCGGAAGCCCCCGTGAGCACGAGGACCAGCCCGGAGGCCGGCATCACCGGCACCTGGGCGGCCGCACCATGCGGAAGGCACAGCAACAAGGGGATCGCAAGGAGGACGCGCATCCGGAAGGACGAAGGTAGCTGAAGGGGTGACGATGCCTGCCGCGGATGGCTGCCTACATTGGCCGCCACGCATGCGTCCCCCCCTATTCGATCGACCGGCGACAGGGGCGATCGGCCAACTCACCCTGCTGGCCTTGCTGCCCCGGCTGGTGGCCGCCCTTTTCTCCGGCGGCTACTTCGCCCACGACGACCACTTCCTGGTGGTGGAGGCGGCCCGCAGCTGGGCGGACGGTGAGGACTACAACAACTGGCTGCCGTGGAACCAGGGGGCCGATCCGCGGCCCAGCGGGCACAGCTTCTTCTACGTGGGCCTTCACTTCATCCTGTTCAAGCTGTTGCTGGCCATGGGGATCGACGACCCTGCGGACGGCATGGTGGTGGTGCGGATCCTCCACGCGTTGTGGAGCCTGCTGGTGGTGCGCCTCGGCTACCGCATCGCCCTGCGCTTGTCCGACCCGGAGATCGCCTGGCGCACCGGGCTCTTCCTCGCCCTCCTCGGTTTCATGCCCTTCCTCAGCGTGCGCAACCTGGTGGAGGTGGCCTGTATCCCCTTCGTGATGGCCGGTGCCTGGGAGCTGGTGCGCCGACCGGAAGGCCCCGCCGCGCGCAACGCCCTGATGGCCGGGGTATGGCTCGGCATGGCCATGAACGTGCGCTTCC
>JBIJCH010000381.1:0-2833 GCA_044344815.1 Flavobacteriales bacterium
ACCGTTCCGCACCGGTCTATCCGAGCTTGGCGTGGTGCGGAACGATACCATCATCGGCCTCTCGGGCAACAGGCTGGCGGTGGTGCAGACCTATGCCGAGCTCCGGGGCGGCCAATTGCATCTGGAGGTCTTCATCCCGCAGCCCGATACGGCCTGGTACGACTACGCCTTCCTCTCCACCGGCTCCGGCGCGTTCGATGTGTGGAGCAGCATCCAGCTGGGCTCCTCGGCCATGGTGCTCAACCTGCCCGGCCCCACCCAGTTCCCGCCCATCGTGCACTACGTGCTGCCCGACAACGACCAGCGCATCGTGGACTCGTGGGCCTGCTCGGACAAGGTGATCACCGTGGCCAACTACCAGAACGAGACCAACTACCTGGACTACAACGGCCAGCCCCAGAGCGTGTCGGGCACGGAGAACGCCATCGCCGTCGCCAGCAGCAACGGACCCACGCGCGATGGCCGCTTGAAGCCCGACGTGGCCGCGCCCGGTGATATCACCTTCACCGCGGGTCCCCTCGGCTTCATCGGCTCCCTCCTCAGCGGAACCGGTGCGTTCAAGGTGGCCCCGGGCGGCTACCACCTGCGCGCAGGCGGCACCTCCATCGCCTCGCCGGTGGTGGCGGGCACCGTGGCCTGTTACTTCCAGAAATGTCCGGATGCCACCTATGCCGATGCCATCGCGAGCATTGAGCGCACCGCCTTTGGCGATGGCTTCACCGGTACCCTGCCCAACAACCGGTGGGGGTACGGCAAGCTCAACAGCATGCGCGCCATCACCCGCCGCGGCGACCTGCCCGTTTCCGCCGACCCCTCGCCGGTGATCTGCTTCAACGACAGCGTGGAGGTGGGCACCGCGGCCGGCTGGTCGTCCTACGCCTGGAACAACGGCCTCACCACGCAGTCCTTCACCACCGCCACGGCGGGCCCGCTGGCGCTCACCGCCTGGGATGCCGCCGGCTGCCAGGGGTGGAGCGATACGCTGGTGCTCGTGTCCAACCCGCCCGTGCCCGAGCCCGTCCTCTCACAGGTGGGCTTCACGCTGGAGAGCACGCCCGCCGCTGCGTACCAGTGGTATTTCAACGGTGCGCCGATCCCGGGTGCCAACGCCTCCACCTTCGATGCCTACGACACCGGCGACTACTTCGTGCAGGTGAGCGATGCCAACGGCTGCACCGCCAACAGCGACACCCTCTTCGTGCTGAGCACGGACGTGGACGCTCCCAAGGCGAACGGGCGACTGGCCTTGTGGCCGGTGCCCGCCTCCGATGCCGTTCAGATGCAGCTCCCCGAGGGCCTGGGCGCCGATGCCTGGATCATGCTGGTGGATGGCCGTGGCCGTGTGGTGAGGCACCAGCGTGCGCCGGCCGTTGGTCCGGTGACCCTCGACCTGCAGGGTCTGGCCAGCGGACCCTACCGGCTGCGCCTCGCCGACGGATCGCGCTCCTGGACCGGAGCGGTGCAGGTGCGTTGAAACGCTTCCATCCCACCGGTCCCGATGAGCGGTCCACTCGATGACGTGGACCTCGTGCGGCGAACCATCGCGCGGTACGTGCCGCTCACGGACACCGAATGGAACGTGGTGCGTCCTTCTTGGCGCGAGCGCCGCTTCGCCAAGGGAGCGATGGTCACGCGGGAAGGGGAGGTGGAGCACTGGTTCAGCATCGTGCAGGAGGGCGTGCAACGGCTGCACATCCCCCACGATGGTGAGCAGGTGTGCGTGGGCTTCGCCTTCGCCTATGGCCATGGCTGGAGCGGCATGCTCGACTCCTTCGTTACCCGGCTGCCCGCCCGTTCCGGCGTTCAGGCCGTGACGGACTCGGTGCTGTTGAGCATCCACCACGATGACCTGCGCGAGCTGCGTGACCGGCTGCCCCTGCTCGAGCGGTTCGGCCGGCTGATCCTGGAGGAACTCGTGGTGGGCCGGGCCACGCGCGAGATCGAGCAGCTCTCCTTCACCGCCGAGGAGCGTTACCGCGCCCTGCTCCAGCGCAGTCCGCACCTGCTGCAACTGATGCCGCAGAGGTACATCGACGGCTACCTGCGCATGACCCCCCGGGACCTTCAGCCCCCTGCGCGTCACGGTGCGCTGACCGCCGTTCTTGATCCAGGTCAAGGTCATGGACCCGGGGTTGCGGTCACCTTTTCGCCATGGACTCCGAAGCCCTTGTCCGCGACCTGCGGAACGACCTGGCCGACCACATGCGCCGCCGGCGCACCCTTCGAGAGCTGCCCTGGGGCCAGCTCGAGCGCCGGCCGGGTCCCGGGCGCTGGAGCGTGCTCGAGGTGTGCGAGCACCTGAACGTGCTGGGCGGCCACTACTTGCGCCACCTGCGGAAGGCCTATGCCGATCCATACGCGCGCTTCGTGCGCGCCTCCACCCATGAGCCCGGTCGCTGGAGCGGCCTGCTCACGCGCACCATGCTGCCGCAGAAGGATGGCAGCATCCCCATGCGTGTGCGCACGCTGTGGCTCTTCGAGCCGCGCCAGGCCCCCGCGAAGCGACCGGGCGCGTTGGACGACCTCCTCGGGCAGGTGGAGACCTTCCAGGCCGTGCTGGACCAGGCCGTTCAACGCTGCTTCGAAGGGCCCCGCATCACCAGCACGCTCGTACCGGTGATCCGGTTCAAGGCCCCCGATGCGTTCCGCTTCACCATCGCCCACCAGGGGCGCCACCTGCTCCGGATCGACCGCACGCTGGAGGCACTGGGAGCGCCCTTCACCGTCACTTGGGCTCGAACCGCTTGAAGTGCCGGGCGTCCAGCGCGCCCAGGTCGCCATGGATCCTTGGGCGCAGGCGCATGCGCAGCGCGTACAAGGGGTCGCGTACCCG
>JBIJCH010000132.1:0-6274 GCA_044344815.1 Flavobacteriales bacterium
CCCAGGCCTGGTTGGTGACCTGGAACACCAGCCGCGTGTTGTCGAAGCTCCAGTAGGCCTCGGCATTGTCGCCGCCGAAGGTGAGCTGCTTCAGGCTCTTGAAGTGCGATTCGCCCGGCAGGATGAGGCTGGTGGTGTCGGTGGCCGTGCTGTCCGTGCCAGCGGTGTGTTCAGGTGCAGGCGCGGGGGAACCGCAGGCGAGGACCAGCAGGGGTAGGGCGGGTAGGAAGCGCTTCATGGGGCTTGGAAAGGCGCGCGAAACTATCCGGGCCCCGGCGGGCGAATGTCACGGTTCGGCAAGCGGGAAGCCTATCTTCTGCCCATGGCAGCCGACGGAAAGCCCGTCAAGGGACGCGGGGCGGGCGCGCAGGTGGCGAACCGCTTCCTGCAGCGCCAGTACGGCGTGTTGCATTGGGAGGCCATCGACGAGCCGGTGGAGGAGGAGGGGCGCCCCACGCAGTACCGGGTGGAGCATCCACGCACCATCCTCAACAAGGTCGACTCGCCCGACCTCGGCTTCCGCTGGAGCCTGAACCCCTACCAGGGCTGCGAGCACGGCTGCAGCTACTGCTACGCACGGCCCACCCACGAGTACTGGGGCTACAGCGCGGGCCTCGACTTCGAGCGCGTGATCCTGGTGAAGCGCAACGCGCCCGAGCTGCTGGAGCAGGAGCTGCGCAAGCCGCGCTGGACCGCCGACCCCATCATGCTCAGCGGCGCCACCGACCCCTACCAGCCGGTGGAGCGCGAGGAGCGCCTTACGCGCAGCTGCCTGGAGGTGTTCGCCCGCTACCGCCACCCGGTGAACCTGATCACCAAGAACTCTCTGGTGCTGCGCGACCTCGACCTGCTCGCGGAGCTGGCGTCGCAGCGGCTCGTGGGCGTGGCCATCAGCCTCACCACCCTGGACGAGGAGCTGCGCCGCCGCATGGAGCCGCGCACCAGCACCGGCGCCAACCGGCTGAAGGCGATCGAGGCGCTGAGCGCGGCCGGCGTGCCCGTGCACGTGATGGTGGCGCCCATCATCCCCGGCCTCAACGACAAGGAGGTGCCCGCGCTGCTGAAGGCCGCGGCCCAGGCCGGTGCGCTGAGCGCGGGCTACACCGTGCTGCGTACCAACGGCGCGGTGCAGGAGGTTTTCCGTGGGTGGCTGGAGCACCACTTCCCCGACCGCGCCGCCAAGGTGATCGCGCAGACCAGCGCGCTGCACGGGGGGCACATGAACGACAGCGTGAGCGGGCGGCGCATGAAGGGGGAGGGGCCCTTCGCCGAGAACATCCGGCGGGTGTTCACCGTGTTCCGGCGGCGCTACTTCGCGGGCCGCACCGTGCCGGAGCTCGACCTGTCGTTGTTCCAGCGGCCGCCGCAGGGACAGCTGGACCTGTTCACGTGAAGATGTAGGAGGCCAGCGGGGTGTGGATGGAGCCCGCGGGATGGAGCCGGGAGCTGAACACCGTGAGGTGGTCGATGGCGAAACGCTCCAGGCACACGGCCTCTTCACGGATGAAGGGCATGGTGGTGCTGCTGCGCGCCAATGTGATGTGCGGCCAGTACGGATCACGCGCGTCGGGCGCGAGGCCCAGGGCGTCGGCCAGGCGCTGGTGCAAGGTGGTGAGCACCGGGCTGGGGTCGAAGCGCACCCACAGCATGTAGGGTCGTTCCTCGGGCATCGTCACGAGCCGCCCGTTGCTCACGCTGAAGCGCGGTGTTTCCGCAGCGATGGAGCGCACCAGCCTGCGGATGTCGGCCACCTCGTCGGCGGGCCTGTTGCCCAGGAAGAGCGCGGTGAGGTGCCACTGCAACTCGGGCAGGGGCCGCCAGCCGGGCATGCGCAGTTGTGGGGCGGCCACCGTGCGGATGGTGCCGATCACATGCTCGGGCAGGGAGGTGCCCACGAACAGCCGGAGGGTATCAGCGCTTGACATGGAACGGGGGATGGTGTTGAAGCGGCCCTTCCGACACCACCACCTCCTGCACACGGGCCGCCGGTGGTCCGATCCGGCACCAGGTGACGAGCTGCTCCAGCGCCTCCCGCGATCCCTCCGCCTCGATCCGCACCGTACCGTCGGGCTGGTTCATCGCGTAGCCCCGCACGCCGAGCCCCAGCGCGGTCTCGTGCGCGCTTCGCCGGTACCACACGCCCTGCACATGGCCCTTCACCACGATGTCGTAATGCAGCTCGCTCATGCCCCGAAAAGATAAGCGGCATTTCCCGTTCCTGATCCATCGCATTGCCAAGCCCCCCCCTTGGAGGGGTATTTTCGTCGCTCCGGTCCGCACCTTCATCCGTTCAGGGATCGCATTCATGTACCGAACCCCCAGTTCCATGCGCCTTCCGATCCTCCTTCCCATCGCCATCCTTGCGCTGGCGGCAGCCCGGCCCATCCACGCCCAGACCCTTCCTTCCGGCTTCGCCCACTCCACCGTGCTGGGCGGCTGGAGCGAACCCGTGGGCTTCGAGGCCGATGCCAACGGGCGCGTGTACGTGTGGGAGAAGGGCGGCCGCGTGTGGATCGTGGAGAATGGCGTACGGCTGCCCAACCCGCTCATCGACCTGAGCGCCGAAGTGGGCAACTGGCGCGACCACGGCATGCTGGGCTTCGCTCTCGACCCCGCCTTCCTCACCAACCGCCGCATCTACCTCATGTACACGGTGGACCGCCACCACCTGTTGAACTTCGGCACCGGGTCGTACAGCGCCACCACCAACGACTACTTCTCCGCCACGATCATGCGCATCACGCGCTACACCGTCGTGGGGCCCACCTTCACCACGGTGGACCCGGCCTCGCGCCTGGTGCTGCTGGGCGAAACGCCCTCCACCGGCACGCCGCTGCTGCACGAGTCGCACAGCACCGGCCAGCTGGTGTTCGGCACCGACGGCACGCTGCTCGCCGCCTTCGGCGATGGCGCCAGCTACAACCTCACCGATGTGGGCAGCAGCAGCGACACCTACTGGGCGCAGGCCCTTGCCGATGGCATCATCCGGCCCGCCGAGAACGTGGGCGCCATGCGCAGCCAGCTGCTCAACTGCCACAACGGGAAGGTGGTGCGCCTGGACCCGAACACCGGCAACGGCGTGCCCAGCAACCCTTACTACGATGCGGCGCAGCCGCGCTCGCCCCGCAGCCGCGTGTGGGCGCTGGGCCTGCGCAACCCCTACCGCATGGTGCTGCGCCCCGGCTCGGGCAGCACCGATCCGGCCGCCGGTGACCCCGGCACGCTCTATATCGGCGATGTGGGCTACAATGCCTGGGAGGAGCTCAACGTGTGCTACGAGCCGGGCATGAACTTCGGCTGGCCCCTGTTCGAGGGCATGGATCCGCAGCCCGCCTACAACGCGGCCACGGCCTTCAACCAGGACGCGCCCAACCCGCTCTTCGGCCAGGGCGGCTGCACCCAGCAGTTCTTCCAGTTCAAGGACCTGCTGAAGCAGGACACGCCCGTGCTGCTGGGCAACCACCCCAACCCCTGCAACAGCGCCCAGCAGGTGCCCGCCAACATCGCCAAGTGGCTGCACGCGCGACCCTCGATCGATTGGGTGCACGGCAACCAGTCGCGCTGCGGAGGCTTCAGCGGCAACACGGCCGTGACCTTCGACCTCGACGCCCCGAACTCACCCGTGCCCGGTCCGCGCTTCGGCGGCTTCGCCTCCGTGGCCGGCTCGTGGATCACCGGCGCCGGCTGGCCGCTGGGCTACCAGAACGTGTACATGCATGGCGACTACGCCGGTGGCTGGGTGAGGCGCTTCAGCTTCGATGCGCAGGACCTGCCGGTGAACGTGGCCGATTTCGGCACCGGCATGGGCGCGGTGGTCTTCGCCAAGCAGGGCCCCGATGGCTGCCTGTGGTATGTGCGGTACGAGACCAACGAGCTGCGGAAGGTGTGCCCGCTCGGTGTCACCAACCTGCCGCCCGTGGCGGCGATCCAGCAGGACCTGCAGTTCGGTCCCGGCCCCCTTACGGTGCAGTTCACCGGAACGGGCAGCAGCGATCCCGAGAGCGGCGCGCTCACCTATGCGTGGGCCTTCAGCGACGGCCAGTCGAGCACCGTGGCCAACCCGCAGGTCACCTTCACCGCGCCTCCGGGCGTGCCCACCACCTACACCGTCACCCTCACCGTCACGGATCCGCAGGGGGCCACGAACAGCGCCACCTCGTTCGTGAGCGTGAACAACACCCCGCCGGTGGTGGCCATCACCAGCTTCCCCGATGGCAGCCTCTATCCGGTGGGGGTGGACACCACCTACACGCTGGAGGCCAGCGTGAGCGATGCGGAGCACGGGCCGGCGCAGCTCACCTACGCCTGGCGCACCATCCTCTACCACAACACGCACAACCACCCGGAGCCCATCGATCCCAATCCCGTCACCAACACCGTGATCAGCGGGGCGGGCTGCGGCACCGAGACGTTCTGGTACGAGGTGAAGCTCACGGTGACCGATGCCGGCGGCCTCAGCACCACCGACTCCCACTTCCTGTACCCGCGCTGCGGCGACATCCCGCCCACGGCCGTGATCCAGGCCGACACGCTGTTCGGCCTCGGGCCCCTCACGGTGAACTTCAGCGCTGCTGAGAGCAGCGACCCCGGCACCATCGTGTCGTACGCCTGGAACTTCGGAGATGGCACCACCAGCGCGGCCGTGGCTCCCACCAAGGTGTTCACCGAGGCCGGCGATCACTTCGTCACCCTTGCCGTCACCGACGACGACGGCCTCACCGGGCTCGCCACGCGCGTGATCACCGTGCTCACGCTCGATGCCCCCCAGTGCATCGGCAGCACGGGCAGCATCCAGCGCCAGTTCTACAGCGGCATCAGCGGCAGCAGCGTGGCCGACCTGGTGAACAGCCCGAACTTCCCGGACAGCCCGACCAGCACCAACAACCCCACCAGCTTCCAGGCGACGTCCAACATCGGCAGCAACTACGGCACACGCTTCCGCGGTTACATCCTGGCGCCCACCACCGGCAACTACACCTTCACGGCGGTGTCCGACGATGCCTCGGTGGTGTACCTCAGCCTCAACGCCGATCCCCGCTACAAGCGCGAGATCTGTTCGGTGCCGGGCTTCACCAACGTGGCCGAGTTCAACAAGTACCCGAGCCAGGTCAGCGCCCCCATCGCCCTGCAGGCCGGCAAGTATTACTACGTGGAGATGCTTCACAAGGAGGGCAGCGGCGGCGATCACGTGGCGCTCTTCTGGCAGACGCCCACCAACAGCACCCGCGCCGTGATCCCGGGCTCGGCGCTGGCGCGCTGGCAGGACTGCACGCCCAGCGTGAACCTGCGCGCCTTCCTCGACGGCCCCTACAACCCCACCACCCAGCTGATGAACGATGGCCTGCGCACGGCCGGCCTGATCCCCACCACGGAACCCTTCACGGCGCTGGGCTTCGCGCAGGCCGGCGGCGGGGGTGGGGAGACCGTGTCGCCGTCGCTGCTCGCCGTCACCGGCAAGAACGCGGTGGTCGACTGGGTGCTGGTCGAGCTGCGCAACAAGAACAACCCGGCCCAGTTGGTGGCCACGCGCAGCGCCCTGATCCAGCGTGACGGCGACATCGTGGGCACCAACGGTCTGCCCCGTGTGCTCTTCAGCGTGGCTGCGGACAACTACTACGTGGCCGTGCGCCACCGCAACCACCTGGGCGTGATGACCGCCACGAGCCGGTCGTTGAACAAGGACATCCAGGCCATCGACCTGGGCTCGGGCCTTGTGGCCACCTTCGGCACCGATGCGCGCAAGGACCTCGGCGTGGACCGCTGGGGCCTTTGGACGGGCAATGCCCTGCGCGACAACGTGGTGAAGTACACCGGCAGCGGCAACGACCGCGATGTGATCCTCACCCAGATCGGCGGGTCACTGCCCACGAACGTGGTGGGCGGCTACCTGATCACCGATGTGAACCTGGACGGGCAGGTGAAGTACACGGGTGTGGGCAACGACCGCGACCGCGTGCTGCTCACCATCGGCGGGAGCATCCCCACCGCGTTCCGGAACGAGCAGCTGCCCTGAGGCTCACCGCTTCGTGGTACGTGCCAGCAACCAGGCATCGAGCGCGCGGCCCCGCGGCTCGGTGAGCACCGCGCGCAGAACGGTCTTTGTGCGCGCATCGAGCACCTTCTCCAGGGAGCGGTCGTGGGTGCGTTGGCAGTAGCGTTTGCCGGTGGTGGACATGGCTGGTAGGCTTTGGTCCAAAGGTGCCTTCACCACCCGGCCGCCACCATACCGCGATCGCGGTATTCGCGCCGCGCCTTGTGAACAAGGGACGGTTCA
>JBIJCH010000232.1:0-4530 GCA_044344815.1 Flavobacteriales bacterium
GCGCCGTTCGCCAGCGGCCGCACCTGCAGTGCCTCCTCCTGCTTGCCCAGGTCGTAGCTCCTGGTCCACAGCGGCGATCCCGTGACCGTGGCGCGCATGATCGCGGCCCCGTCACCCTGCCCGTCCATCGGTCGCTCGGTGATGCCCACGAAGAGGTCGCCGTTGGGCGCCAGGCCGATGGACCTTGCAGTGCGTTCCACCAGCGTGTCCGCCAGGCTCCTGGTCCACAGCGTATCGCCGTTGGCATCGATGGCGAGCAGGTAGGTCGCGCGCGGCCAGCGCGCTTCGCTCTGGTCGTAGGCCGCGTGGCTCTGTGTCCAGCCCGCCATCACGAAATGCCCGGCCGCCACGCGGGTGATGGCCAGGCCCACCTCGTCGCGCACGCCGCCCCACGCCGTCACCCATTGCAGGCCGCCGTTCAGGTCCACCCGCGCGAAGTAGCAATCGGTGGAGCCGCCGTAGTTCATCTGCCGCCCGGTGATCACCGCACCGGTGGCATCGACGGCCACGCCCAGCCCTTCCTCATCGAGGGCGCCGGGGATCACGGTGGTCCACTGCAGGGCGCCCGTGGACGACACGCGCACCACCAGCACATCGTGCCTCTCCGGTCCGCTGGTGGTGCCCGTGGCGATCACGCTGCCGTCGGGCAGCACCGTGGCCGCGTGGAGCACCTGTCCGCCGGACAGCGGCGCCACGGTGCTCCATTGCCATGCGTAGCTCGCGTTCAACCGCATCACCACCGCATCGAGCGCGCTGCTGTCGGGTGCCATCACCGCGCCCACCACCACGGCGCCGCCACCGGCCAACGGCTCCATGGCCTGCGGGAAGAACCGGCCGGGCAGGGGCAGCACCTCCGTGCCCAGCAGCGAGCCCTGTGCGGTGAAGTTCCACAGCTCGCCGCGATGCCCCGTGGCGGGGTCGTACGCGCGCACCGCCACCTTGAACGAGCTGCCCGAGGGCACCACGCCCAACGCCTCCTGCGACCGCTGTCCGCCCGCCGTCACCGCGAACAACGCCTGTGCCGCCGTTTCCTCGGATACGGGAAGCAGCGCGAAAAGAAGGATGGCCAGGCGCATCATCACTACGTTCGCGTGGCACGAATGTAAGTCGATGCCGATGCGCGAACGGGCCGTGAACGTCTTCCTCGTGGGTTGGGCCATGGTGGTGCTGCCTGCGGCCATCGCGGTGTTCGGCATGGACCGCTTCGCGCTGCACCTGCGGCTCAACAGCTGGCACACTCCGGCCGGTGACGTGGTGTTGCGCCTGGTGACGCACCTGGCCGATACGCCCGTGCCCATCGCCCTCTCGTTCCTGCTCCTCCTGCACAGCTGGCGGGCCTTCCTGCTGATGGGGCTCGGCAACGGCCTGGCCGCGCTGCTCGTGCAGGCGATCAAGCATGGTCCAGCAGCGCACATGCTGCGCCCCACCATGCACCTCGATGAGATGGCCGGCCTGCCGCTGGTGCCCGGCGTGGATCAACTGCTGCACCACAGCTTCCCCAGCGGGCATGCGGCGGCGGCCTTCGGCAGTGCCCTGGCCCTGTCCGTGCTGGTGGGCCGGCCGCGGCCCGCCTTGCTGTTCGTGCTGCTGGCCGTTACGATCGGCTTCTCGCGCATCTACCTGTCGCAGCACTTCGCCGAGGATGTGCTCGCCGGGGCCATCATCGGCACGCTGCTCACCTGGGCGGTGTACCGCTTGCTTTACCGCATGCCGTTCGCGGGCCGCCCATGGCTCGAGCGGTCGCCGCTGCGTGCTCAGAACCAGTAGCGTGCGCCGATGGCCGCGTCGAGGTCGAAGTCCGTGCGCGGGATGAGGTCCAGCGTGGGCACCACCTCCAGGAACACGTCCACCGGAGCGCCGTCGAACAGGTAGGCGAGGCCCACGGGGAAACGCACACCGATGTCCGTGCGGCCATCGTTGTCGTTCCTGTCGTTGCCATCGCCCCAGGTGCGGAGCCGCAGGCCCGGTCCGAAGTAGAGCGGCAGCTGTCCCCTGCCCACGGTGATCAGGTCCATCTTGTGGAAGAGCAGGTCGGCATGCGCGTGGAAGTAGCCTTCGTCCACGAAGCTCCAGGCCAGCCCCCCGGCGATGGCCCTGTCACCGCCCATCCAGGCCTTGAAGGCCAGGCCGGTGGGGTCGCCCACCATGATGCCCGCACCGAAGCCGGAACGCTGCGCATGGGCATTGATGCAGAGGAGGAGGAGGAGGGAGAGGAGGAGCCGACGCATCATGGCGCCAAGGTCCGTTCCGGAAGGTGCGGCCACAGGTGTGGCGGGCCGTGCGCTCCCTGCCCGCAAGGTGCGGCACTGTTCAGCCTTCGTGCTCCCGGGGCGTGCCCAGCATGTGCGTGGTGCTGCCGGGGTCCATGTTGGTGACGGGGGTGGACCACATGCGCACCAGCTCGTCGCCGAGCAGCGCGTGGGCCTTGCGCTCCAGCAGGGTGCAGTGCATCGCGCGTGCGATGCCGTGCAGGTGCGTGAGCGATGTGCGGCCGGCACCCTCCGGTCCCCAGGTGAGCTCCACGTGGTCCTCGATGGTCATGAAATGCAGCAGTCCTTCCATGGCCAGCGCCTCGGCCAGCCGTTCTGCGGCAGCGGGGGTGCGGGTGAGCACCGAGAGCTGGATCATGGCGCTCGGAGGGCGTTGGACCACAGCACCCCGGCCTCCTGCTCGGCGGCGAAGACGGCCTTCACCAGGCGCGCTTCGCGGTCCACCTGGCGCAGCCGCTCCTCCAGCAGGGACACCTCGCGCACGTTCACCAGAAAGAGCGAGCTCTCGCCCACGGCGAAGCGCTGCGATTCCCCGTTCAGCAGACCGCGGTAGTTGGCCACGGCGCTGGCGCCCAGCTCCACCTGGTCGCGCATGGTGGCGGCCTCGTTGAGGCGCTCGCGCACGCGGTTGCCGATCACCGTGCGATCACGAGCCAGTCCCAGTTCGGCCTCGGTCATCCGCAGTTTCGCCAGCGTGAGCTCCCCGCGCTCGCGCCGCAGGGGCACCGGCATGCGGAAACCCACGCCCAGCTGGCGCCCTTCGTCGAGCAGGGTGGGGCCCTGTTCCCCGGTGGCCGCGCCGCCGTCGCCCAGGAACATGTACTTCACGTCGAGCTGCGGCTTCAACAGCTCCGCCCGGAAGCGCCGGTCCACGTCGAGCTGCTCGAGGCGCGCGCGTGCCTGCAGCAACTGCGGATGCACCTGCTGGGCGTAGGCGACCAGCGTGTCCGACGGCAGGCCGATGCCCGTGATGGACAGCTCGGCCGTATCGGGCCGGGTGCCCTCGGCCAGTTCCAGCGGACGCCCCTGCGGGTCCCACAGATGGTTGGCCAGCCGCAGGCCGGTGTTGCGGAAGTTCAGCTCCGCCTGCTGCATGCGCAGCTGCCGGTCCTGCAGTTGCAGGAAGGCCTCCAGGGTGTCGATGGCCGGCCGGTCGCCGCCCACGAAGCTGCCCTTCACGGCCTGGTAGCGCACGCGGGTGAGCTCCACGGCCTCGCGGGCCACCTGCAGCCCCTGGTAGGCGGCCGTCCAGTCGGTGTGGTCGCTCAGCACCAGGAACAGCAGCGTGTTCAGCATCTGCTGGCGTTCCCCTTCGGCCGCGCGCTGGTACGCCAGGGCCCGCTTGAGCGTGGCGCGCCGCTGATCGATGAAGAGCCCCTGGCCCAGGGATACCGACACGCCGGCCTTCACCAGGCCGTCGCCGGGCGTGAGGTCCATGGGGTCGAGCTGCTCGCCGCTGTTGAGCTCGTAGCCGCCGAGCAGTTCCACCCCGTACCAGGTGGGCACCTTCAGCCCGGCATCGAACAGGCTGTAGTAGTCCTTGTCGGCGTACTCCTTCTCGTTGTAGCCGGCGGTGAGCAGGGGGTCGAAGCCTCCGCGGGCGCTCTGTTCGGTGGCCTCGCCCATGGCGGTGCGCAGGCCGGCCTGCCGGGCCACCGGATGGTTCTCCAGCACCATGCGCACCACCGCGGCGCGGGGCAGCAACGTCCCGTCCTGCGCGTGGGCCATCGCCAGCGCGGCACTGAGGAGCATGGTGAGGGGGATGCGCATCATGACTTGCCTTCCTTCTTCTCGGCCACGGGCTGGGGCAGCTGGTAAAGGTCGGGTGGGAAGCCGTTCAGCTGGCGCCACAGTTCGTACCAGATGCTCACGTCCTTGAGCAGGGCGAAACCAACGGCGCCGCTGCCGACCCGCAGGGCATCGGGCCACGGGGCATCGTTGGGGTCGGGGCCCACCAGGATGCGGTACCGCCCATTGGGGCTGATGAAGTTGTCGATGGCCACCACGCTGCCGCCGAAGGTGCCGTAGCTGGTGTTGGGCCAGCCGCTGAACACGATGGCCGGCCAGCCGTCGAACAGAAAGCGCACATGCTGGCCCTTGTTGATGAGGGGCATGTCCATGGGGCGCACGTACAGCTCCACGGCCAGGTCGAAGCGCGCCGGCATCACGCTCACCAGGTCCTCGCCCTCCTTGATCAGCTCTCCGATGCCGGATTTCACCGCCCGGGTGATGTAGCCGCGCTGCGGCGCAGTGATGTAGT
>JBIJCH010000382.1:0-2829 GCA_044344815.1 Flavobacteriales bacterium
CACGGTCACCAGCTTCATCACGGGCCGGATGCGCTCGAGCAGCACGGTGCTTTCCACCTGCTCAGTGGGCGGGGCGGGCCTGTAGACCTCCCGGGTGATGAAGAAGACCAGCAGGGCCACGCCCAGCAGCAACAGCAGACCGACCCCGCGTTTCATGGGGCAAAGATGGCGAGCGCGGCCGGGTATCTTCGCCGCCATGGCCCTGAAGCGGTCGTTGGTCGCGCTGTGCACGGCGCTGTTGCTGCTGGGACTCGAGCGCTGCACCGGAGTGCCGCCGGAGGCGGATGGACCGGTGGCCGCGATCGCACTGCCGGACACGGTCACCTTCGCAGAGCACATCGCGCCGTTGGTATGGGCCAACTGCATGCCCTGCCACCGCCCGGGCCACGCGGGTCCCTTCCCGCTGATCACCTATGCCGATGTGGCGAAGCGCAGCCGCATGGTGCGCGATGTGACCCGCCGCGGCTACATGCCGCCCTGGCCTGCCGACACCACCTACGCGCGCTACCTCGGTGAGCGCCGGCTGGATGCACGGCAGATCGCGCTCATCGGCAGGTGGGTGGAGCAGGGCCTGTTGCCGGGTGATACCGCCGCCTTGCCCGCACTGCCTTCACCACCCGCCTACGCGGGCCTTGGCGAGCCCGACCTTCAGGTGTGGTTGCCGGACACCTTCCGCCAGCCCGGCGACGACCGCGATCACTTCATCATCGCGAAAGCACCGTACGAACTGCCGCGCGACACCTTCGTGCGGGCCATCGCGTTCGTGCCGGGCAACAGGCGCACCGTGCACCACATGAACGGCGCCTTCGTGACCTATGCGGAAGGGGCGAAGCGCGATGTCTTCGCCGGTGCGCAGTACATCGATGCGGAGGTGACCCAGGGTGTGGCGGCGTTCAGCGCGTTGCAGCTGGCGAACGATGACGGCAGTTACCCGGCCCTGGTGCCCAGCGCGGTGAACTACCTGCCCGGCATGGAGGCCACGGTGTATCCCGAGGGGCTTGGTGGCTACTTCTTCAAGCGCAAGGGCGCCTTCCTGATGAACACGCTGCACTATGGTCCTTACCCGCGCGACACGGTGGACCGTTCGCACTTCGCGGTGTGGTTCGCGGAGCGCCCGCCGGAGCGGCCCCTGCAGGAGCTTCAGCTCGGCACCAACGGCCTTTCGCCGGTGGAACCGCCCTTGCACCTGGAGCCCGGCGAGATCCGCACCTTCCACACGCAGTACGCGCTTCCCAAGGCCATCAGCGTGCTCACGGTGAACCCGCACATGCACCTGCTGGGCAAGTCGTTCCTGGCCTACGCCGTGGTGCCCGCGGGCGATACGATCCCGCTCGTGCGCATCAACCAGTGGAACTTCCGCTGGCAGTACGCCTACACCTTCCGGAAGTTGCTGCCTCTGCCGAAGGGCACGGTGGTGCACGTGTACGGCACCTTCGACAACACCGCGAGCAACCCCGACCAACCCTACCGGCCACCCCGCGCGATCACCGGCAGCGACAGCCACTTCATGCGCACCACCGACGAGATGTTCCAGTTCTTCCTCAGCTATGTGGACTGGAAGGAGGGGGACGAGAAGGTTGAATTGGGAAGGAGTGGCGAGTAGCGAGTGGCGGGTGAAGCACCATTAGGGCATTCACTCGCCACTCGGTGCGTTAGCGTGTGGGTGGGCACTCACTACTCGCCACTCCCCGCTCACACCTGCGACAGGGGATCCGGCTCCGTTTTCCGCGTTCTTACCTCTTGGAGATGTCACGGTGAGCTCGTCGAACCGGGAATGGAGATCGGAAGCGCTTCGGCAGTCTCAGCGGGACAGGTCCGTTGGTTTACACCTGCGACATGGGATCCGGCTCCGTCACCTCGTCGGTGCGCTTGCCGCGCTGCAGCCAGCCGTTGAGGAAGAGGCAGCCCAGGATCAGCGCGATGCCGAGGTACGAACCGAGCGTGAGCTTCTCCTCCGCGCCCCAGATCAACAGCGCCACCAGGATGGTGTACACCGGTTCGAGGTTCACGGTGAGCATCACGGTGAAGGGGCTGAGCTGCTTCATCACGGCGATGCCGGCGATGAAGGCGAAGCTGGTGCACACCAGGCCCAGCAGCAGCTGGTACACGATGTCGCTGGTGGGCATGGCCCAGAGCGGAGGCGGCAGCTCGCCGATGGCGAAGAGGTAGATGCCGAGCGCGACCAGTGTGCTGAGCAGCTCATAGAAACCGATGCGCAGGGCGTCGTCGCGTTTCACGAGCACCCCGTTGATCACGTTGAACCAGGCGCTGAGCAGGGCGCTGAGCGTGGCCACGGCGATGCCCAGGCGGTGCTCCACCTCCAGTCCGAAGATGAGCAGCAATGCGCCCACCACCACCAGGCCGAGAACCACCTCGTACACGCGGATGCGGCGCTTGAACCAGAGGGGCTCCATGAGCGCGGTGAACACGGTGCTGGTGCTGAGGCAGGCCGCAGCGATGCTGGCGGTGCTCATCTTGATCGCACCGTAGAAGGTGATCCAGTGCGCAAGGATGATGAGGCCCGTGAGCAGGTGCACCTTCAGGTCGCCGTTGGGCGCGAGGCTCCTGCGCATCCACAGGGCGCCGGCCATCAGTCCGACGATGGCGATGGCCGTGCGCGTGTACACCAGCTGCAGCGCCTCCTGCTGGATCAGCTTGCCCAGGATGCCCGTGAAGCCCCAGATGAGGACGATGCCGTGCAGCAGGAGGAGCGCGTTGCGACGGCTGTGGAGCATGCCGGCAAGTTAGGAGCAGGGGCAGGAACAGGGGCAGGCGTCAAGTGACAGGTCACACGTGCAAGCGCACGACCCTCAGGTCAGCAGGCTCCTG
>JBIJCH010000037.1:0-10776 GCA_044344815.1 Flavobacteriales bacterium
GTGCAAGACCGGGCACGACGTAAGTGTACACGCCGCCCACCGATGTGCCGGGCACGTACACCCCGCTGAACGCCAAGCCGCCCGGCGCGGTCCATGCACCCGACAGGTCCGGCGTTCCACCCAGCTCATCGATCAGCAGGAACGGTTGCTGATCGCTGCACACGGTCACCACATCGTCCGATCCGGCATCGGGCGTGGGGTTCACCACCACGGTGGCCACCGCCGAAGCGCTGGCGCACGGGGCGGTGCCGGCGATGGCATAGGTGTAGCTGCCCGCGGGGTCCACACCCGGGATGAAGACCCCGTTGTGCGCCTGTCCCAGCGGGTTGGTCCAGGTACCGTTCAGCTGCGGGGATCCGTTGAGCACGTTGATCAGCGGGAACGGCAGGGCGCTCTCACAGATGGTGATCAACCCGTTGGAGCCTGCATCTGGTGCGGTGTTCACGGTCACGGTCACGGTGGCCGTGGCGTTCACGCACGGTGCCTGGCCCGCCACGGTGTAGGTGTACACACCGGGGGGATCGACGCTCGGCAGGAAGGTGCCCGAGTGCGGCAGCCCGCCCGGACGGGTCCAGGTGCCGCCGGTCTGCGGCGCGCAACCCAGGGCGTTGAAGAGGTTCGCCGCAGCGCTGGTGGAGCACAGCGTGAGCACCCCGGCGCACCCGGCATTGGGGGCGGGGTTCACCACCACGGTCACCGTGGCGGTGGCCGCCACACAGGGCACGGTGCCGGGCACGGTGTAGGTGTATGTGCCCGCCACGCTCGACCCCGGGGTGAAGACGCCGTTGTGCGGCGCCCCACCAGGAGCGGTCCAAGTGCCGTTCAGCGCGGGGGTGCAGCCCAGCTTGTCGATCAGCGCGAAGGCCTGCGCATTGGAGCACGTGGTGAAGGTGGCGCTGCATCCCGCGTTCGGCGGTGTGCTCACCGCGACCGTGACGGTCGACGTGGCCGCAGCACAGGGGACAACGCCCGGCACGGTGTAGGTGTAGGTGCCCGGAGGCGTCGTGCCTGGAACGAAGGTGCCGCTGAACGGCAGTCCGCCCGGGGTGGTCCACGTTCCCGTGGGTGAAGGCGTACCGCCCAGCAAGGTGAAGAGGTTCACCGCGCCACCGCCCGCGCACAGCGTCACGCTGCTCGACGTGCCCGCATCGGCCTGCTGGTTGACGAACACGGTGACCGTGGCATCATCGTTCGCGCACGGCGGCACGCCGGTCACCGTGTAGGTGTAAACACCGGGCGCGCTCGTGCCGGGGGTGAAGAGACCGCCGGGGAACGGTTGCCCCAGCGGACCGGTCCAGGTGCCCGTGGGGGCCGGACTGCCTGTCAGCTGCCCGAAGAGCAGGAATGGCGGGGCATTGCTGCATACCGTGGTGGACACGTTGTTGCCCGCGAAGGCCGCCTGGTTCACCGTGATGGTGAGCGCGGCCGTAGCGTTGGCACAGGGTGCGGTGCCGGTCACCGTGTAGATGTAGACCCCGGGAAGGTCAAGCCCGGGTACGAAGGTGTCGCCGTGCGGCTGGCCCAGCGGATCGGTCCAGGTGCCCAGCTGCGAGGGGTTGCAGGTGAGCGCCGCGCGCATGGAGAAGGAGGCGGCCGTGCTGCACGTGGTGATCTGTGTGGGACAGCCGGCGTTCGGGGCCGCCACTTCGCTCACCGTCACCGTGGCCGTTGCGTTCGGGCAGGGCGGTGTGCCGCTCACGGTATAGGTGTACGTTCCGGGATTGTCCAGCACCGGGTTGTAGATGCCCGAAACGGGGTTGCCGTTGCGGGTCCAGTTGCCGCCCGATTGAGGTGTTCCGCCCAGGAAAGGGAACAGGTTGGCCGAGGAACCGTTGCTGCAGAACACGGCCGTACCGTTGTTGCCGGCGGAAGGTGCTCCCACGACCGTCACGGTCACCGTGGCCGAATCGGAGGCGCACGACAGGGTGCCGGTGAGCTTGTACTTGAACGAATACACGCCTGGGCCCGGCACGGAGGCATTGAAGAACTGGCCGCTCAGCGCGCCCGTGCCGCTCAGGTCCTGCCACGTGCCGCCCTGCTGGGGCGATCCACCGAGGCCGGTGAACAGATTCACCTGGGTGCTGGAGCTGCACACGGTGATCGTGCCATTGCTACCGGCCTCCAGGTCGGGCACGATGGTCACCTCCACGAGGGCGATGTCCGCGTTGCATTGCCCAGTACCCGGTACCGTGTACCGGAAGTCATAGCTGCCCGGTGCCATGCCCAACGGGCTGAAGAACTGGCCGCTGAGCTGGCCCGTGTTGTCCAGGTCCGCCCACGTGCCACCCGCATCGGGACCACCGCCGAGCGCGGCGAACAGGTCCACGCTGGCCTGGTCGTTGCACACCGTCACGCTGCCGTTCGAACCCGCGAATGGCGCCTGGTTCACGGTGATGGTCACCGTGGCGGTGGCGTTCACGCAGGGCGGCACACCGGCCACCGTGTACGTATACGCTCCAGGGGTTCCGGAGGACGGGATGAACACGCCGCTCGAGGTCGTTCCGCCAGGGCCGGTCCACGTACCGCCGTTGTCCGGGTTGCCGCCAAGCTCATCCAGCAGGTCCACCGGAGGCGCGTCGGAGCACACGGCCAGTGTGGAGCTCGTGCCGGCGACCGGCTGGCGTTCCTCGTTCACCACCACGAACGCCGATGCGTTGGCGCACGGCGACAGGCCGGCCACGGTATAAGTGTACACCCCTTCCAGGTGGGCCGCGTTCGCGGGGTCGTAGGTGCCACCGAAGGCCTGGTTGTTCGGGTTGGTCCAAGCGCCGCCGGCATCGGGGCTTCCGCCCAGGAGGGACAACAGGGCCACCGGCGCCCCGGTGCTGCAGATGTCCAGCGAACCGTTGGTGCCTGCGTTCGGAGCGGTGTTCAACACCACCGTGGCCCTGGCCGTGTCGTTCTCACACGGGGCCGTGCCGGGTACGACATAACGGTAGATGCCCGGCGTGCTCACGCCCGGGGTGAACACACCGGACACCGGTGCGAGCGAGGGGCTCAGCCAGCTGCCGCTTAGGTCGGGGCTGCCACCGAGCACGGAGATCAGGTTGAACGGCGCGTTCGTGCTGCACACCGTGATGGTGCCGTTGTTGCCTGCATTGGGCGCGGTGTTCTCCACCACCTGTACGGTGGCCGACACCGCCGGGCAGGGTGCCGGTGCGGTCACCGTGTAGGTGTACACCCCGGCCGGGTGGTTCGCATTGGCGGGATCGTACGTGCCGCCGAAGGAGGTGCCGCCCGGACGTGTCCAGGTGCCACCCGTGGACGGCGAACCGCCCAGGAGCCCGAACAGCGCCACCGGGGCATCATCGCTGCACAAGGTGATGGACCCGTTGGTGCCGGCGTTGGCCGCCTGGGACACCGCGATGGTGGCGGTGGCCACATCGTTCACGCAGGGTGCCGTGCCGGCCACCGTGTAGGTGTATGTGCCGGCGGCCGAGCTGCCCGGCGTGAACGTGCCCGTGGTCGCTCCGCCTCCGGGGGCCGTCCAAGTGCCCACCGCATCAGGCGTCCCGCCAAGCACGCTCAGCAGGTTGAACACGGGGTCCGTGCTGCACACGGTGAGGCTGCCGTTGCTGCCCGCATCGGGCGCCTCGATGACGGAGACGTTCACGGTGGCCGTGGCGTTGGCGCAGGGAGCAAGGCCCGTCACCGTGTAGGTGTAAATACCCGGGACGGACACGCCCGGGTCGAAAGTGGCGCTAACCACGCCCCCGCCGGGGCCTGTCCATACACCGCCGCTGTTCGGGGTGCCGCCGAGCTGGTTGAACAGGTTGAAATTGGCCGCGTCCGAACAGCGTAGCACGCTGGCGTTGGTACCGGCATTGGGAGCGGTGTTCACCGTCACCGTCACCGTGGCCGTTCGGTTGGCACAAGGAGGCTGACCGGGCACCGTGTAGGTGTACACACCCGCTGGATCGGTGCCGGGCTGGAACACGCCGGAATGCGCACCTCCTCCTGGTTCCGTCCAGGTACCGGTGAGGTCGGGCGACCCGCCAAGGATGGTGATGAGGTTGAGGTCGGCGTCGGTGCTGCACACCGTGACCGAGCCATTGGTGCCGGCGTTCGCCGCCACGCGGCGCGTGATGGTGAGCGTGGCCACCGCATTGGCACAAGGCGGTGTGCCCGTCACCGTGTAGGTGTACACCCCGCCGATGTCGACCGCCGGTTCGAACAGGTCGGCATGAACGGCGCCCAGCGGGTCTGTCCACACGCCCACGGGCTGCGGTGTGCCGTTCAACTGCGCACGCATGCTGAACGGCGCCGCATCGCTGCACACCGCCAAGGCCCGGCTGATCCCGGCGTTCGGCGCGGCGACCTGCGTCACCGTCACCGTGGCCGATGCGTTCGGGCAGGGCGGGATACCCGTCACGGTGTACGTATAGACGCCCGGGGTGGAGGTGCCCGGCGTGTAGGTGTTCGATGCCACCACACCACCCGGGCCGGTCCATGACCCACCGCTCTGCGGCGTGCCACCGAGCCTGGTGAAGAGATCGAACGCCGGGGCGTTGCTGCACACGGTGAACGTACCGTTCGTTCCTGCATTCGGCGCTGCGTTCACCGTCACGGTCACCGTGGCCTGGTCGTTCACGCATGGTGCCGAGCCGGCCACCGTGTAGGTGTATACGCCCGGCGCACTGGTGCCCGGGGTGAAGATCCCCGTGGACGCACCACCGCCAGGGGCCGTCCAGGTGCCACCCGCGTCGGGGCTGCCCGCGATGCTGTTGAAGAGGCTGGCCGGCGCGCTGGTGCTGCACAGGGCCAGCGTGCCGTTGCCACCGGCGTCCGGTGCCTGAACGATGGATACGGTGACGGTGGCGCTGGCGTTCGCACAGCCGGGCGCGCCGGATACCGTGTAGACGTACCCACCCGGCACCGCCGTGGCCGGATCGATCGTGCCGGTGGACGCTCCGCCGCCGGGTGCGGTCCAGGACCCACCTGCATCGGGGGTGCCCCCCAGGCTGCTGAAGAGGTTCTGCGCACCGGCCGCGCTGCAGAAGGTGACGCTCGCATCGGTGCCGGCATCAGGCCCGGTGACGATCGCGGCCTCCCAACCGGCACCCACGGTCGACCCATCCGATACCCAGCGGAAGGTGAGGCACCCGGTGGGGCCGGTCGCCGTGACCGTCTGACCAAGAAGGGAATTGGCCCCAGAGCCGGTCACGAGCAACGGTGCGGCCGTGCTGGTGCCGTCGTGGATGAAGAGCTGGTCGTTCGTACCGGCCTGCACCGCCCATGCGGTGAAGGTGACGGAGGTGGAACTGCCGCTGCCACTACCCCCGGCGGGGCAGAGCGTGGCCGTCAGGTCCTCGTTGTTGGCATAGTTCCCGGAGGGACCACCGCTGTCGAAGAAGCTGCCCGCACAGCTCGACCAGGCCGCACCATCGGCCATCACGAAGCTCTGGGCCATGCCATTCCCCCCCATCAGGACGGAGAACAGCGCGGACAGCATCACGACCCGCAGGGACTGCAGGACATTATCGATCGGTCGCGCCAGCAATGTAGGTGCCCGGTAAGAGGCGGGCTAAGTTAGCACGAACAGGCTCCGGGCGCCAGTCCCTAGCCCCACCACGTGCCGCTCACGGCGCGGGTTTTCGACCAGTCAACCCCGGGGATCGACGGTGGTGCCGCAGGGTTCCATGCACAAGGCTCCCGCGTTCAAGGTCCATCCGTGGCCACGTTCCCTGTTCAGGGGGTGCTGCCCGCCGGAGCGGGAGCCACGGGTGCGGTCTTGCCGAAGGTGAGGGCGAGCATCACCTCGTGCGTCCCGCTCGAGTAGTTCCGCAGGTTGGTGGTGGTGAGGTCGTATGAGTACCCGAACTGGAAGCCCTTCCGAAGCCAGCAGCCCACCATCAGCGCCACCGCATCGTTGGTGCGGTAGGAGGCCCCGAGCCATACGGTCTCCTTGTAGCGCACCGTGGCCGAGATGTCCACCTTGGCCGGGACGGGTGACACGTACTTCACCAGGAAGGAGGGCTCGAGGACCAGGTCGGCGCCCAGGGGCAGGCGGTAGCCGCCCATGGCGTAGTAGTGGTCCTCAAGGCGGCTCAACGTGGCGTCCTGGTCGTCGAAGAAGTACACCTTGTTCTGCAGCAGCTGGGGGGCCGACGCGCCGAACCACCAGCGCTCGTGGTACAGGTACATCCCGAAGGTGGCGTCCGGCATGGTCTCACCGCGCAGCTGGTCGTCCATCACGGGGTCGGCGTTGTCGCGGAAGGTGATCTTGCTGCCATCGATCAGGAACTGCTGCACCCCGAAGGCGAGCGAGAGCGAGAGCTTGATGCGGTCGTTCAGGCGCAGGTGATAGGCGTAGGAGAACTGCGCCCCGGTGCGCCGGGTGGGCCCCACGTTGTCCGTGTATAGAAAACCGCCGAGGCCCATGCGGGGGCCCACCGGCGACGTGGCGCTGAGCATGAAGGTGCGGGGCGCGTCCTGTATGCCCACCCATTGGTTCCGGTGGGCGCTGCGCAGCTCGAACCAGGGCCTGCTGCCGGCGACCGCCGGGTTGTACAGGTAGTCCTGGCTCACGTACTGCGTGAGCTGCGGCAGTTGCTGGGACCGCAGTTCCTGGACCGCGATGGTCAGCAGCAACAGGGGAAGAAGGCGTCGCATCATGATCATGGCTTAGCGGATCACGGTCAGCGGTCCGGTGTACGGTTCGGGGAACTTCGGGTCGTTGAGCTCGATCACGTAGTAGTAGGTGCCCACCGGCACGAAGCCTCCATTGTAGCGGCCGTCCCACGGCGTGCCGTAGCCCACACTGCGGAAGAGCAGTTCTCCCCAACGGTTGTAGATCTCCACCTCGCATTCGGGGAACAGGTCGATGAGGTCGATCTGCCAGGTGTCGTTCCATCCGTCGCCGTTGGGGGTGAAGCCGCTGGTGATCTCGATGTCGGGCACCACGCTGATGAGCACGGAGTCCACATCGGTGCAGCCGTTGGGCGACACCACCGTGAGCACGAACCAGGTGCTCGCATCCAGCGTGGCCACCGGGTTCGCCAGCGTCGGATCGTTCAACAGGCTGTCGGGTTGCCAGCTGAAGGTGGTGCCCACCGGACCGGTGGATGACCCGACCAGCTGCACCACGGCCTCACCGATGAAGGTCTGGTCCGCACCCGCGTCCGCGATGGTCGGGTCGACCGTCACCAGCACGGTATCCGTGTCCGTGCATGGTCCATCGCTCACCGTGAGCACATAGGTGTACAGCCCCGCAGGCGGCGTGCCGAGGTCCAGCTGCGGCTGGGTGCCCACGACGTTGCCCTGGCCATCGGTCCATTGGTAGGTCGTTGCCCCCTGGCTTCCCGACCCATCGAGCGTCACAGTGATCTGGGAGCACGCCACCACATCCGGGCCCGCATCGGCCACCACGGAGACCAGGGCGCCCACCGTCACCTGCAGCGAGGCCGTGCATCCGCTGGCATCGACGACAATGATGGTGTAATCACCCGGCACGATGCCGGCGATGTCCTCCTGTGTCGAGGAGAAGCCCGGTCCGGTCCATTGGATGGCATAACCCGGCGTGCCACCGGCGATGGTGACAGCGATGGAGCCATCGGCCGCGGTCGCACAGCTGGCATCGACCACCGTGTCCAGCGCCACCACGAGGGCGGGCGGTTCGGTGATGAGGAAGGCGACCGTGGTGTCACAGCCGGCCGCGTCCGTCACGGTCACGCTCCATGTTCCTGGACACAGCCCCGTTGCTGCGGCGTTGCCCTGGCCGTTGGGCGGCACAGGCGTCCATGTGTACGTGTAACCGCCGAGGCCGCCCGAGGGAGCGAGCGAGACCGCGCCATCGCAGGCGCCGTTGCACGCGACCTGTTGCACGCTGGCGTTCGGCAGGATCGGCGTGAAGGGCAGGATGGTGAAGGCCACCGTGGTGTCACAGCCGAGCGAATCCACGATGGTGACCGTCCAATTCCCGGGGCAAAGGCCCGTGGCGTTCGGCGTACCCTGCCCACCGCCGGGCTGCGGCTGCCACAGGAAGGCGTAGCCGCCCGCACCGCCTGCGGGGTTCACCGTGGCCGTGCCATCGCAGGGGCCCAGGCATGTCTCGTTCGTGAAGACCAGCCCCGCGTCGATGGGAGCGCCCTGGCCGATGGTGAAGGCGGTGGTGCTCACACACCCGTTCGCATCGGTCACCACGAAGGCGTAGTTGCCCGCGCAGAGGCCACCCACATCAAGGGTGTCGGTGGCGATCACGGTGCCACCGTCGGTGGTCCATTGCAGGGTGTACGGCGGCACACCACCGCTCACGACCGCCGCGGCCGTGCCCAGGCAATCACCGAAGCAGGTGTTGTCGGTGCTCGTGAGCGCCACCAACAGTGCGGGCGGGTCCACCACGGTGAAGGTGGCCGGGGTGTCGCAGCCGTTCACATCGGTCACGAGCACGGTCCAGTCGCCCGCGCACAGGCTGTCGATCTGCGCGGTGCCCTGGCCAATGGGCGGTGTCGGCGACCAGGCGAGCACATAGGGGGCCGTGCCGCCCTGCACGGTCACATCGATGCCGCCATCGCACGCCCCCGCACAGGTGATGGGATCGATCGCCGCGCTGATGGCCAGCGCAGCAGGACCGGTGATGAGCACGGGGACCACGATGCTGCAACCCACGGTATCGGTGATGGTGACGGTCCACGGACCGGCGCACAGGCCCGTAGCCTGCGGTGTGCCCTGGCCGGCCGGAGGCACCGGGTCCCAGGTGTACGTGTAGCCGCCCGCACCGCCGGTGGGACCCACGGTGGCCGTGCCGTCACATACGCCCGCGCAGGTCTCCGGCGTGGTGCTCAGGTTCGCCACGATGGGATCGGGCTCGGTGACGAAGGCCGTATCGATGCTCACGCAGCCGTTGCCGTTCGTCACCTGCACAGGCTGTCCAGCACGTTGCCCGGCTCGTTCAGGTCCACCGCGTTCGCATCGGTCCACGTCACGGAACATGCGGGAACACCGCACTGGAAGGCCACGCTCACCACACCGTTGCAGTCGCCGGGGCAACCGGTGAGCCCATCCGTGGTGGTCAGGAGCTCCCCGTCCACATCGGTCACGGGCACGGTGGCGGAGATGCTGCAACCGTTCGCATCGGTCACCTCCACGGTGTAGATGCCGGCGCACAATCCAGCGGCCAGGCTGTCCGTGGCGAACAGGGAACCGCCCTGGGACCATGCGTACACGTACGGCGCGGTGCCGCCGGAAGGCGTCGCCACACCGGTGCCGATGCACTGGCCGCACGCACTTTGCGTGGAGCCCGTGGCCACGGCGAGCGACAGCGGCTCCACCACCTGGAAGGTGAGCGTGGTGTCGCACCCGTTGGCGTCGCTGATGAGCACGCTCCAGCTGCCTGCGCACAGGCTGTCCGCCGTGGCCGTGCCCTGTCCCACCGGGGGCGTCGGGGTCCATTGGTAGGTGAGGGCTCCCGTTCCACCCTGCACGAGCAGCTCGATGCGCCCATCGCAGGCGGCATTGCAGGAAAGGTCCTGCACCGTGGCGGCCACCGTGAGGGGTTGAGGCGAAAGGACCAGCACCGTGGCCGTGGTATCACAGCCGGATTGGTCGGTGATGGTCACCGCGATCACGCCTGCGCAGAGGCCCGCGGCCTGCGGCGTTCCCTGCCCTGATGGCGGCGCGGGGGCCCAGAAATAAGTGTACGGTGCCACGCCGCCCAAAGGCCCGGCGGTCGCGGTCCCATCACAGGCGCCGGCACAGGTCTCGGGCGTGGAACTCAGGTTGGGGATGATCACCGTGCTCGGGGCCACCGTGGCCGTGTCGATGCTCACGCACCCATCGGCGTTGGTCACCTGCACGAAGTAGTCGCCCGCGCACAGGTTGCCCACCGTGAGCACGTTCACACCGATCACGTTCCCCTGATCGTCCGTCCACTGCACCGCGCACGGACCGATGGCGCAGGTGAACTGCACGCCCACCGTGCCATCGCATCCGTTCGCACACAACGTGTTCCCATCGATGGGCGTGAGCACCTCGCCATCCGAGTCGCTCACTGCGGCCGCAGCCTGCACCGAACAACCGGAGGCATCCAACACGGAAACCGCGTAGAAGCCAGCGCACAGGCCGGCGACCGATGGACCGGAGCCGATGACGTTGCCACCGGCATCGGACCAGGTGATCTGGTACGGCGCAACGCCGCCGGTCACCACCACCGATGCCGTTCCATTGCACAGCTGGCACTGGCTCTGGGTCACGCTCACCGCCGGCACCAGCGGCTGCGGATCGGGCACCGTGAACACCAGGGTGGTGTCGCAGCCGTTCGCATCAGCGAGCACCACCGTCCACGTTCCCGCGCACAGCCCGGTGGCCTGGGCCGAGCCCTGTCCGTTGGGCGGCACCGGCGACCAGCTGTAAGTGTAGGCCCCCGTTCCGCCCGAAGGCGCAAGCGTGATCGCAGCATCGCACTGGCCGGCACAGGTCACCGGTGTCACGCTCGCGTTCGGTTGCAGCGGCGTGGGCGAAAGGATCAGCAGACTGAAGGTGGTGTCGCATCCGCCCCCATCCTGCACGAGCACATCGTAGGGACCGTCGCAAAGGCCCGTGGCCAGCGGTGTTCCCTGTCCACCACCCGGCGCAGGGGACCAGGTGATGACATAAGGAGCCTGACCACCGGAGAGCCCGATGGTGGCCGTTCCGTCGCAGACACCGGCACAGCTCAGCGGCGTGCTGCTCAGGCCGGCGGTCACCGGTGTTGGTGTGGTCACCAACGCCGTGTCGACCGTCAGGCAGCCGTCGCCGTTGGTGACACCGACGAAATAGCTGCCCGCACAGAGACCGGTC
>JBIJCH010000383.1:0-2818 GCA_044344815.1 Flavobacteriales bacterium
GGCTGGTTGGTGGTGGGCCTTCAGGGTCTGCTGGTGTTCACACTCCCCATGATGCGCCCCCTGCGCCGCAGCTTCCTGATGGGCGCCGCGATGACCATGGTCTGGTTCCTCCCGTACGGGATCATCTTCCTGGAGCGGATGCAGCAGAGCGTTGGCCAGGGCACCTGGCTCACCCCGCCCGTGCCGGAGGAGCTGTACAACATGGTGTGGCGCTGGAGCAACGCACCGCTGCTCACCGTGGTGTTCCTGGCCCTCATCGTGGCGGCCCTGTGGAAGGACCGCCTGCGATCGGCCGGCCTGCGCCTGGCCCTGATCTGGGCCTTCGCGCCCCTGCTGGGCATGTTCGCCGTGAGCTTCGCCGTGCCCATGTTCCTGGACCGCTACCTGGTGTATGCGGCCCCCGGCTTCGCGCTGCTGGTGGGCCTTTCGGTGGCGGCCCTGTTCCGGATCACGCGCCTGCGGGCCGGTGTGATCGCCGCACTGGGCCTGGGCATGGCGGCCACCTTCACCCCGTGGACGGGCAGCGGCCTACATCCCAGCGCCGTGGTGCGCGTGGAGCGGGACCGTTGCGCGGGCGCCTGTGAGGTGCAGGTGCTGCCGCGCTGGTACTGGCTCACCCACCTCGCCGCGCAGGACATCCGCTCGCTCCAACGGCCCACCGCCCAGCACATGGCCTACGCCGCTGAGCACGACAGGACCGTGGATGCAAGCGTCCCTGCCCCCCCCACCGACACCGTGCCCAACGCCCTCGTGATCGACGCGGGATCCCGGTTCGTGGATCCCGAGCGCCTGTGGTACGCAAGGCTTCGCGCCAGATACCCGAAGGTGGATTCCGTGGAGGCCGACCGGAAGGTGTGGGTGTACCGGTTCAGCCGGTAGCCGCCTCAACTGTCCATCCCGGCCCCGAACCGCTCATGGAACGGACCTGGCGCGGATGCCTCTCCCGATCAACTTTGCTGGCACTTTAACCCCATGCGCACCATGATCCATCGCACCATCCCCTTCCTTGCAGCGGTCGCCTTGCTGGCCTCCTGCGGGCAACCCGAGGAGAAGAAGACCGCCACCGCACAGCAGCCGCCGCCCCTGATCCCCATGGAGGACTTCTTCCGGAACCCCGAGAAGAGCGGCTACCGGATCAGTCCGGACGGCCAGTACTTCAGCTTCCGCGCCCCTTGGAGGAACCGCATGAACATCTTCGTGCAGAAGGTGGGCGACACCGCCGCGGTGCAGGTGACCACGGACACCGTGCGCGACATCGGCGGCTACTTCTGGAAGGGTGACCGCCTGCTGTACAGCCGGGACATCAACGGCGATGAGAACTACATCGTGTTCAGCGCCAGCCGCGACGGCAAGGAGGTGAAGGCGCTTACGCCCGAGAAGGGCGTTGTGGCCGGCATCATGGACGACCTGCACAACCTGCCGGGCATGGAGACCAAGGTGCTCGTGCAGATGAACCAGCGCAATCCCCAAGTGTTCGATCCCTACCTGTGCGACATCGTGACCGGCGAACTGAAGCCGCTGTACGACAACAGCATGGACAACTTTGAAGGCTGGGTGACGGACCACACCGGCACCATCCGCTTCGCCACCAGGACCGAGGGCACCGAGAGCGTGTACTTCTACCGGGCGACCGAACAGGAACCGTTCACGGAGTACATGCGCACCGGCTTCAAGGACAGCTGGGCACCGCTGCTCTTCACCTTCGACAACAAGAACCTGATCGTGAGCCACAACCTCAGCGGCCGCGACAAGAACGCCGTGGTGGAGTGGGACCTGGCCGCGAAGAAGGAGACCAAGCTGCTCCACGAGGACGCCGACAACGATGTGTACGGCGTTGACTGGAGCCGCAAGCGCAAGGTGCTCACCATGTTCACCTGGGAGGGCGAGAAACAGGAGAAGCACATCATCGATGAGCGGACCCGGGAGCTCTACACCTTCCTGGAGGGCAAGTTCCCCGGCCACGAAGTGATCGTGGCCAGCGAGAGCGACGATGAGACCAAGCGCACCGTTTGGGTGGGCAGCGACCGCGTGACCGGCCGTTTCTACTACCACGAGGACGGGAAGGACGAGCTGCAGCTGCTGTGCGACCGCACCCCCTGGCTGAAGGAGGAGCACATGGCCGAAATGAAGCCCATCAGCTACACCAGCCGCGACGGCCTCACCATCCACGGCTACCTCACCCTGCCCGTGGGCCGCGAGGCGAAGGACCTGCCCGTGGTGGTGAACCCGCACGGCGGACCATGGGCGCGTGACAGCTGGGGCTTCAACCAGGAGGTGCAGTTCCTCGCCAACCGCGGTTACGCGGTGCTGCAGATGAACTTCCGCGGCAGCACCGGCTACGGCCGCAAGCACTGGGAGGCCAGCTTCAAGCAGTGGGGCAAGACCATGCAGAACGACATCACCGACGGGGTGGAATGGCTGGTGAAGCAGGGCATCGCCGACCCGAAGCGCGTGGCCATCTACGGCGCCAGCTACGGCGGCTATGCCACCCTCGCGGGCGTCGCCTTCACCCCCGACCTGTACGCCTGCGCGGTGGACTACGTGGGCGTGAGCGACCTGTTCACCTTCCAGCGTACCATGCCGCCCTACTGGGGTCCGTACCGCGAGGTGATGTACGAGCAGGTGGGCCATCCCGAGCGCGACAGCGTGCTCCTGGAGGAGGCCTCCCCCGCCCGCCATGCCGACCGCATCAAGACCCCGCTCTTCATCGCACAGGGCGCCAACGACCCGCGCGTGAAGAAGAGCGAGAGCGACCAGATGGTGGCCGCCCTGAAGGCCCGTGGCATCGAGGTGCAGTACATGGTGAAGGACAACGAAG
>JBIJCH010000385.1:0-2803 GCA_044344815.1 Flavobacteriales bacterium
AGATGGCCTGCTCCTGGGCGGGGGTCAGCTGCGGGTGGCTGGATGGAGGCATGGCATCATTTCCGGTCTCGTTGATGCCCCGGTCCCACAGGTCGCTGTTCCCGGGGTCGCCAGGCTGCACGTGGTCCATGATGAACGTGTAGTTGTACAGCCCCACCCCATCCTGCGGGCTGGGCGCGCCATGGCAGCCCGAGGTCGTGCAGTAGGCCACGAGGATCGGGAACACGGTGTTCTGGAAATACACCGTGCCCGGTGTGCAGGGCGTGGAGTTGATCGCGGGCTGGGTCGTGAGCCACAGGCTGTCATCGACCAGGGGCATGGGGCCGCCGCCACCGCCATCATCCGCGATGGGAGGCTCGACCGGTTCATGCTGGCAACCTGGCGAGAGCGCGGCGGCCATGAGCAGGATCACGGCCAGCATGCCGCTGCCGTTCCTGCGGAGGGGTATCTGCATCGCCACGGGAGAACTTCGAGTTCCTGGTTCAACAAGAATAACACGCCAACCGTGCCTTTGGCTCGGCCATTTCGATGAAGCGGGAGCGTGGGCGGATGGAGCGGCACGAACGGCCGGTGCAGGTCACTGGCCCGAGAGCCAGCGCTTGAACTCGGCGCTGCGCTCGCTGCTCACCACGGCGTCGTCGTCGTAAGGCGGGTCCATCAACACCTTCACGCGGCTCTTGCTGTACGCGATCAGTTCCTTGATGCTGTCGAACTGCACGATCACCTGGCGGTTCAGGCGGAAGAACTTCTCCGGGTCCAGCTGCTTCTCCAGCCGGTCGAGGCTCTCGTCCAGGGGCAGGTCGCGGCCTTCCCGCGTGCGGATGAAGGTGTTCTTCTCCAGGGAGTGCAGGTAGGCGATGTCCTTGGGCTCCACCACCTTGAAATGGTCGCCGTAGCGGATGAGGAAGCGCTTGATGGGGGCCATCGTGGGCTCGGTGGATCCGGGGTCGACGCGCGCATGATCGCGCACCACGCCCTGCTTGCGGGCCTTGTTCACGGCGGCCTCCAGCTCCTCCTTCTTCACCGGTTTCAGCAGGTAGTCAAGGGCATTCACCCGGAAGGCACGGATGGCATGCTCATCGTATGCGGTGACGAAGATCACGGGGAAGGGCACCTCGATGTGCTTGAAGATCTCGAAGCTCTCACCATCGGCCAGCTGCACGTCGAAGAACCCCAGGTCGGGCCGCTCATGCGCGCCGATCCAGCGCACCGTGTCGCTGATGGTGTCCGTGGTGCCGGCGATGAGGATCGTGGGGTCGATCTCGGCCAGCAGCTTGCTCATGCGGCGCATGGCCGCAGTCTCATCCTCGACGATCAGTACGTTCATGGCTTGTTCAGGAGCGGGATGCGCACACGAAAGTAGGCGCCATCATTGGTCACCTCCACAGGACGGTCGGTGAGGGCCGCATAGCGCTGCCGGATGCTCTGCACCCCGAAGCCGGTGGAGGGGGCGGCGGCCTTGCGCGGACGGAACGGGTTGGCCACCTCGAGGGCCTGGCCCGACGCGCTCACCTCCACCACCAGGGGCTCGTTGCGCGTGGCAGCGTTGTGCTTGATGGCGTTCTCCACGAGCAGCTGCAGGGTGAGCGGAGGCAGCAGCAGGTCGCGCAGCTCATCGGGGATGGTGGTGCGCAGGGCGATGCGCTCACCGAACCGCCGCTGCTCCAGGAAGAAGTAGGTGTCGAGCAGGCGCAGCTCCTCGCGCACCGGGATCAGCTCCTTGTCGCGCACCTGCAGGATGTTGCGGAAGAACTCGCTCAGGTGCTCCACGTGCTCCACGGCCTTCGTGCGGTCCTCTTCGATGAGCTCGATGAGGGTGTTGAAGCTGTTGAAGAGGAAATGCGGGTTCACCTGGCTGCGCAGCGCGTCGAGTTGAAAACGCGCCTTCTCCTTCTCCACGCGGTCGCGGTAACGTATGCGAGCCTCGCGGCTGCGCAGCACCACCAGCAGCACCGACACCACGGCCAGCGCCATGGCCAGCACGGCCCAGGGGGTGCGGTACCACGGGGCATGCACCACGAAGGGCACCGCGGTCCACTTGTCCGGGGCCTGGCCGTCGGCGAGGAAGGCGCGCACCTCGAACACGTACCGGCCGGGCGGCAGGCGCGCGAAGCTCACCTCCCGGTCGCGCGTGCTGCGGATGGTGGGGTCGTAGCCGGTGAGCCTGTATTCGAACCGCACCCTGCCGGGTGCGGCGTAGTAGGGTCCGGCGAAGCGGAACCGGATGAAGTTCTCGTCGTACCGCAGGTCGATGAGGCTGTCGAAGGGCACCCGGGAGCCACCGGCCTCCACGCTGAGCACCACGGCCTGCACATGGTCATACCGCTCCGGCGCATCGGGCGCCACGCGCACCAGGCCCTTGTCGCACGCGAGCCAGATGGCGCCCGTGGGGTCGCGGGTGATGGTATTGAGCTCCGCATCGATGCCGAAGAGGCCGATGGCCCCGCCCAGGTCGGAGAACTTCGCGCTATCGGGGTCGTACAGCGCCAGTCCGTTGGCCCCCAACACCACCACGCGCCCGCCGGTGGTGGTGATGCCGAACACGTTGGCATCGAAGGGGGGACTGCCCACGCCATGGCACACGAGGCTGTCGGTGGTGACCTGGCAGATGCCGGTGCCGGGCCCGCAGGCCCAGGCCCTGCCCTTGCTGTCGAGCGCGAGAGAGTAAAAGCTCTCCACATCGCGACGCCCGGGTACGCGGGCGGCCTTCCCCTGCCGGTCGATGCGGACCACGCCGGTGCCGTCGGTGGCCGCCAGCACATCACCATCCGGCAGGGGCAGCACATCGTACACGAAGCCGCTG
>JBIJCH010000038.1:0-10718 GCA_044344815.1 Flavobacteriales bacterium
GTGAAGTTGTCCAGGTAGGTCTGCGGACCAACGGACGCGAGGTTCTTGTCGTAGATGCGGAAGTAGGCGCCGGAGCTCCCGTTCATCATCAGGATCACGTGGTTCGGGCTCACGTCCAGGCAGGGGTCCGCGGGGTTCACATTGCTGAAGAGCATGCCGTCCACGCTCAGGTCCAAGGCCTTGTTGGCGCCGTGCAGGGGCTTGGCCTTCTGCCACGCGGGGTCCTCACCCTCGGGCTTGGCGTACGGGTTCACCGGCTTGTGCAGGCGCTTGGCCTTGGCGCCGGGCTCCTCGTCCTTGGGGATCAGCCAGCCGTTCTCCCCGCGCACGGGGTCGTTTGGGAACTGCGCGGTGCTGTCCCACAGGATGAAGGGCTGCGTGACGCCCAGGAACTCCACCGGCAGCGTGCGCTCCACGGTGTAGCGCAGGGTGCCATCGGGCAGGGTGGTCGAAAGGGAACGCCCTTCCTGCGGGAAGAGGGCGGTCGCGACGAACAGGGCCGCTGCAACGGAGAACGTACGGTGGAGCATGGGTCGAGGGGAAAGGGCCGGTTCCGGCGGCAACGCAAATTAGGGGGTTCCGGCAGCCGGGCAAGTGAGGGTGGTCATGCCACCGACCATGCCACAGGACCGAAAGGCCCGGATCACCTTCTCCCGCGGGCCATCATGGCGCTGGGAGTGATCCAGCGTGCCTCATTCCTCCACGACCTTCACCCTCACCCCCTCACTATGTGACGCGAACTCGGGGGCGTACATGCACATGGCGGTGGTGATGCCGTTGCTGAAGTCGCCGGCGTGGGTGACGCGCAACGCGTACTCGAACACGTAGGTGCCCGGCGCGATGCGGTCGAAGAAGAAGTCGATGCTGGCATCGCGGATGCTCTGGTAGTAGCCCAGGCCGCCCTGGTAGCGGTGGCCGCTCAGCACCTCCGTGGGCTCAAGGCCCGCCGCACGCAGGTCCTTCAGGTGCACGAAGTCCAGGTGGCGGTCGGTGCGCAGCTCGATGCGGATGGTGACCTGGTCGCCCACCTTCAGCTGCCGAGGACCGTCCAGCGCCACCAGCCTCGTGCCTTCATCGGTGCGCTCGGCGAGCATCACCTGCTTGCGCAGGCTGAAGGGGCTCTCATGCGGTGTGACCTTGTCCATGCGCTCCAGGTACTGCCAGTGCAGCGCGCCCCACTGCACGCCGTCCTTCGCCGTGGTCACACGCACCTCGCCCATCGCGGGCTTCACATCGGCGCCGCTCCAACGCTGCTCGAAGCGGCCGGTGCCGGGCTCCACAATGGGTCCACCCTTCGACGGGCTCAGGGTGACATTCCCTACGGTGATCACCGGCGCGTCCTTCGCCTCCAACCAGTTGTCACCCGTGAGCAACAGGGCGTAGCAGGCATCGGCCGTGGCCTTGGTGGTCTTCCAATCGGTGGTCTGCTTCAGCTTCAGCAGGTATTGGCGCAGGGCGTTCACCGCATCCTTGTCCTTCGCCACCTCGTGGAAGGCCTCGATCATCAGCGCGTGCGTCTCCGTGGGAAAGCTCCACCATTCGTATCCACCGTTGAAGGTCGGCCAGTACATGCCCAGCTCCTCGTTCACCGTGGCGCGCTCCTTCAGGCTCTTCATCACCTGCGCGGCCTGCGGCATGGTGAAGCGCTGGAAGACCAGGGCGAGCATCGCCTGCTCCTGCAACCCGTGATCCAGCCACGTGGCGGCAAGGCGGTCGCGGTAGTAGTTGGCGGCGGCGACCGTGGCGCCGTCGATGGGCCAGCGGGTGAAGAAGCTGCGCGCGTACAACCAGTGGATCACATCGGAACCGGGGCGGTAGGTCTTCTCCTCGCCGGCCTTCAGGTGCTTGCGCAGGTCGCGGTACCCGCGCTCCAGGTCCTGGTCCATCCAGCGCACGGCGCGCTGCAGCATCGCGTTCGCCTCGCCGTTCTCCCGGATACCTGGGCCGGGCCCCGACCCGGTCTCCGCAGCGTTCAGCTTCTCCAGGTGACCCAGCCCGGCCACGATGTGCTCGGTGATCCACGCGCTCTCGCTCATGCCGCTCCACCACGGCCACGCACCGTTGGGCAGTTGCATCTCCTTCAGCTTCTTCAAGGCCACGGCCTCCTCGGTGGCCATGCGTTGCAGGTCGAAGAGCAGGGCGATGCGCTCCTTGCGTGCCCGTTCGTTCTGCGCATCGAGCACCCACGGTGTTTCGGCGAGCACCATGCCCTTCAGCTCCGGGTTCTTCTCCAAGGCACTGGCAAAGGCATCGGGACCTCCGCCCTTCGACGCGCTGCGCCACTGCTCGAACACCTGCTTGATCGCGGGGCGCTCCGCCACGATGTGCGCTGCGAGGCGGTTGGCGTAGTAGCGGCTGAAGGTCTGCTCGGCGCACTCGTGCGGGAACTCCATCAGGTAGGGCAGTGCCTGCACGGCGTACCACGTGGGGTTCGGGGTGAACTCGAGCGTGAGGGACTTGTGCTGCAACGTGCTACTGCCACCGGAACGCTTGAGCTTGTCCAGGGTGAAGGTCTTCGTGCCGGCCTTGCTCACGGCCAGCGGCAGGCTTTCCGTGACCAGCAGCTTGTCGGTGAGCACGGGCAGCACGCGCTCCTCGCCATCGGCCGCGGTGCTGCCGCCCACGGGACCGCCGCCGCCCTGCGCCACCACGCGCACCGCCACCGCGTCCACGTTCTCCGGCACCACCACGCTCCACTCCACCACACCGCTCTCGCCGGGCGCGGCCACGAAGACCTGCTGCGGCACCTTCAGCCCGAATGCCTTGTCGAGCGGGGCGTTGGTGAAGGGGTCGAAGAGCGCGAGCGTGGCGCGGCCCTCGATGCGCTGCTCCAGCGCGTTGATCTTGGCCGTGAGCGTGATGCGGTCGCCGGCGCGCACGAAGCGCGGCAGGTTGGGCACCACCATCAGCGGCTTCTGCGCCACGGCCGTGCGGGTGAACTCAGCTGTGCGCAGGTCGGTGGTGTGCGCCAGGCCCAGCAGCTTCCACCGGGTGAGCGCGTCGGGCAGGGTGAAGCGCAGCACCACGCTTCCGTCGCGGTCGGTGAGCAGGTCGGGGAGGAAGAACGCCGTCTCGTTGAAGTTGGTGCGCACGGGTTGTGCGACAGGGTCCTGCGCTCCACCGGTCATCCCGTTCTCCTCAGCGACCTTGAAGGCCTGGGCTTCCGGCCAGGCCGCAGCGGCCGCTGCCTCATCGCCGGCCTCCAGGTTCATCCTATGCTCCGCATCGAAGGTGGACTCCTCCGTCGCTTCGATCGCATCGGACCGCACATGCCCTGCGACACCGAGCATATCGGCTTCCCCAGCGTACGCCCGCGACATCCTGTACCGCCGCTCATCCCCCATGCTCCAGAGGTACTTCACCGTCGGATAGGCCCGTGTGTAGCCCCTGGGCAGGTCGTTGTTCCACCACAACCGATCACCGCGGCGTGCGCCGAAGCCCTCCGCCTCGAACCACGACCGTGCGGCATGCGTGGTGGACCAGATGGGCATGTCCCAGCCGTGCGGCACGAACGCATCGAGCGAGGCATCGTACATCGCCGTGAGCAACTGCGCCGCCACCTGCTCGCCCTTGGGTCCACTGATGCGCAACCGCCATTCCTCCTGCGCGCCGGGCAGCAGCTTGTCGCGGAAGCTCATCCACTCCACGCGCAGGTCCTTGTTGGTCCAAGGCACCTCGATGGTGAGCTGCTCCTGGTGGACGCGGTCCCGCTCCGCGCAGAAGAGGTGCACGGTGAAACCCCCGCGATCATCCTCCAGCACCGGCAGCTCCACCCGCTGCTGCCCGGCCTTCAGCGTGAACCAGCGGCGCACGGCGATGTGCGCATCGCGCTCCACCTCCATCAGCACACGCGCCTCGGGCAGTGCGGTGCTCAACAGGAACACGACCTTCTCCCCCGGTTCCGCGCGCAGCTTCACACCTTCGGCGTGGAAGGCATCGGCCACGAAGCCGGTGTTCTGGATCCCGGGGTCGAGCACGGTGAAGGTCTTCTGAACGGTGAGCGGTACACCATCCGGATCCTTCGCGTCCACCTCGATGCGGTAGCGGCCCACGGGCCAGGTACCGACGTCATCGAGCCTCAACGCGCGCCTGCCGGCCTTCCACGCGGTGCGCTCCAACGCCGTGTTGGCCGCAGGCCAGGTGAGGTCGTCCTCCTGGGCATACACTTCGCCGGGGAACTGCTGTGCATGTTGCTCAGCCGTGAGCACGAAGCAGTCCGGCCGCTCCCACAGGCGCGGACGCAAGGGCAGCTTCGGTGCATCGAGCCGCACGATGCGCACGTCCATGGGCAGGTCCACCGGCTGGCCGTTGAGGTTGCGCAGCTGCACGCCGATGCTGTCGGTGGTGCTGCGGTCCAGGGCCCCGCCCAGCGCGACGTCGATGTCGATGCTGCGGTAACCCACGCTCAGCGCCGCATTGCCGGGCTGCGACTCACCGTTGATGTCCGTCACGGTCGCGGTGACGCTGAAGTCGAAGGTGGGATCCGCGGCGCGGGGCAGGCTGTTGTCAGCCTCGGCCTTGAAGGTGATGGCGAACCTCCCCTGCGCATCGGTGGTGGCGGTGCCGTTGGCCACCTCGGTGCTGGTGCCCCAGCCGGGGAAGCCGCGCCAGCCCCGGCCGCACCACCACGGCATGCGAGCGCTGCGCGTCACCGTCCACTGCACCTGCGCGCCATCCAAGGGCACGCCGGCATAGCTCTTCGCCACACCGCTCACCGTGGCCTCTCCGCCGAGCTTGGGCGTTGCGGTCACCGGATCGAAGACCACCTCGAAGGTGGGCCGCTTGTACTCCTCCACCTGCACCGTGGTGCTGCCGTGCTCCTCCTCGATGCGCATGCTGCCGGTGAGCGCTCCGCGCGGCGCGGTGAAGGTGCCGTGGAAGGTGCCGTACGCATCGGTGGTCACCACCAGCGTGTCCACCGCCTGGCCGTTCACATCGAACAGGCGCACGGTGGTGCGGCGCTCGGGCACCACGTTCACGGCCTTGCCGTCGCGCAAGGTCACGATGCCCTTGACGTGGATCACCTGCCCTGGCCGATAGATGGCGCGGTCGGTGAAGAGGAAGGTGCGTGGCCTCTCCGGCACGGGGTCGCCCTCCACGTAATGGTGACGGCCGTCGGTGGTGCATACCTCACCCTGTGCCCTCACCTCGAAGCGGTACTCGCCGCCGTACTCGCCCGGGCCGAAGAACGCGATGCCGTCCGCATCGCAGGTGCGCTCCATGATGCGCGTCCATTGCCAGCCTTTGGTCGTGCGCTGGCGGTTGAACATGGTCACTGCGGCGCCCTGCTGCGGCACACCGGAGCCCCGGTCCACCACGAGCACTTCGATCCCTCTGGCCAGCTGCCGCTGCGTCCACGTGAGCTGCGAGACCTGGAAGCTGACCGAGGTGACGATGTCCCGCTTGTAGGTGAAGGCCGCGCTGTTGCTCGCAAGCAGGGTGTACTGCCCGGGTGGTAGCGCGGCCACCGGCAGTTCCACGCGGTGCTGGTTCAGGTCCCCATCATCGGGTACGGGGACGCTCCAGGCCAGCGTGGGCTGCAGCTTCAGCAGGCGCTTCACGCCATCCGCATTCCAACGGTCAGCGGCGGTTCCCTTCACCACGCGCAACCATAGCTGCTTCACGTTGGCGAGGTCGGCCGCGACGCGGAAGGGCTTGTCGGGCAGCACAACCTCCTCGGCATGCAACACCAGCGAGACCTGCTGCAGTTCCGCCTTGAGCCTGCGGGCATTGATCGCGCCGGTGGAGGCGGGAAAGCGCGCGATGGCCTCCTCGCAAAGCAGCAACGCCGTGCGGCGTTCGTTCTTCCACGCATCGCCGGCGAGCCGGTCGTACCTGATCGCCTGCTGCTGGTGCCACCGCGCGAGCACCACGCTCACGCCGGCCCAGCAGCTGTCGTTGGGCACGCGCAGGCGCAGCTGCTCCAGGGCCTGCAAGTGCAGGCTGTCCTTGCGGGGGTGGGTGCTGCGCGTATGCACGTAGGCCAGGCGGCCCAGCTCCAGGTCCACCAGTGCATCGGGCGCGCTGTCGCTCAGGTGGCGGCGGGTGAGCTGCTGGTACAGGCGCAGCGCCTGGAACTCCCAGCTGGTGCTGTCGCGGTGGGTGAAGGTGCGCGCCGCGAAGTCCTCGAAGAGGGCGAAGGCACGCGGGTCGTCGAGCCGGAAATGCCAGGCCGGCTCGGCGAGGCGCGTCTCGGTGTTGCTGAACACGCCGAGCGCCCGGTGGGCCAGCAGGTCGAACAGGGTGGGGCGGTAGGCCACACCGCTCACCTCGTCATCGAGCAGCACGCCCAGGTCCTGTGCGGGCATGGCCCAAAGGCTGTCCGCCGGCTCGAGCGAGGCGCGCAAGTGACCGATCACCCGCGTCATGTAGGTGCGCTGGTCCCAGGTGGCCATGTCGGCCGTGTCCGGCACGTCGGCCAGGTCCGTACGGTCCAGGATGCGCCACCGCTCGCGCTGGTAGGTCTCCCACAGGATCCCGGCGAGCTTGCTGTGCAGGAGCTGCGGCAGGGGGAAGGGGGCCGGCCGCTGCAGGCGGGCGTTGAGGCGTTGCACCATCGAGTCCGGCGCATGGCCCAGCTGCTCACGGCAAATGCCCTGCATGGCGATCGCCCTGAATTCCGACCGCCAATCGCCGCTGGCCTCGGCCTCGGCGCCGAGCGCTCCGCTCACCTCCAGCGCACCGTCGTAGAGCCCTTGCCGCAGGAGCGAGTCCAACTGCTCCCACCGGGGGTCGCCCGCGGGCTTCCCCTTCTTCTTGGGTGGTCGCTTGGCCAGGGCGCCGGCCACCAGGACCAGCGTGAGCAGAATGAGGAACGTTCGCATGTCCGGGTGCTTGGCTGCAAAGGTGGGACCACGGGGCCAACGGCGTGCCGCATTGTTCGGCCGGGCCGCACGCCCCCAGTAACGAACTTGGCACCCCTCCTGGTGTTCTCCCGGTCGGACCCCCGATAGCCGCCATGCGCCGCCTGCTGATCCGTGCCACACTGGCCCTCCTGCTGATCGCCGCGATCGCGGTCGGCGTGCTCGTCACCATCCTTGCCACCCGCCAGCGCGACGTGGTGCAGCATGCCGTTTCGCTGGCCAACGCCTCCTTCAGCGGGCGGCTTTCCGTGCGCGACAGCCACCTGGCCCTGTTCGAGAGCTTCCCTGCCATCAGCATCGACCTGGAGGATGTGCGCTTCCATGGGACGGCGGACACCGCCGCGCCGCCCATCTACCATGTGAAGGACCTGTACGTCGGCTTCAACCTGTGGGACCTGCTGAAGGGGCGATACGACATCCGTACGCTGCACGCCGAGGGGGGGCACCTGGACCTGGTGCTTCATCCGGATGGCACGCTCAACCTGATGCGGGCGAAGAACATGCTGGACAGCGCTGCGGCGGACACCGGGGCGATGCAGCTGGCCCTGCGCGACGTGCGCCTGCGCGACTTCACCGCCAGCCACCTGGAGGAGGCCACCGGGCAACGCGTCACCGCCCGGATCGCCGAGCTGGCGATGGAGCTGCACATGGCCGCGGACACCATCACCGCCGAGGTGGACGGCGACCTGCGGCTCGACGTGATCGGCCGCAACGACACCAGCTTCTTCCACGACAAGCACGTGGAGCTCGACGTGCACCTGAGGCACGACCAGGCCGCACAGGTGCTCACCATGTTCCCCAGCACCGTGAAGCTGCAGGAGGTGGCCTTCTCGACCGAAGGCCGCATCGACCTGGCCCACGATGTGGACCTTGACCTGCACCTGCGGGGAGAGAAGCCCGACTTCTCCCTGCTGATCGCCTTCGCGCCCAACGAGGTCGGCGACTTCCTGAAGCAGTTCCGCAATGCCGGCCGCATCACCTTCGACGGCGCGGTGAAGGGCCGCAGCGCCAACGGGCACACCCCGCGCGTGGACATCCGATTCGGCTGCGCCGACGGCTGGATCGAGAACGCCACCACCGGCAAGCGCGTGGACCAGCTCGCCTTCAACGGCTTCTTCACCAACGGCGGTGACCCGCTCCTGGCCGCCGCCGAGTTCCAGCTCCACGGATTCAACCTGCGCCCGGGCAGCGGCACCTTCAGCGGCAATGTGGTGGTGAAGGACTTCGTGAACCCCTTCGTGGACGTGGACCTGCGCTGCGACCTCGACCTGGGCTTCGTGGGCGACTTCCTGAACGTGGAGGTGCTCAACGAGCTGGAAGGCCAGGTGGTGGTGGACATGCGGCTCGACGAGCTCATCGACATCGAGAACCCCGAGCGCAGCCTCGCCCGCCTGAAGCAGGGCATCGACAGCGACCTGCGCGTGAAGGACCTGCACGTGCGCATCCCCGGCCACCCCCACCCCATCGACGACCTCGACATCCACGCGCAGATGCGGCAGGGCTTCGTGGAGATCGACACCTTCAGCCTGCGCATGGCCTCCAGCGACCTGCGCCTGCGCGGCAGCATCAGCGACCTGCCCGCCATCTTCCACCATCAGGAGAAACCCATCGAACTGAAGCTCGCCGTAAGCGCCGGCCGGCTGAGCCTGCCCGAACTGCTTGCGCACGACACCGCCCTGGCCCGGACACAGGACGAGGTGCTCGAAGGGCTCGAGGGCCACCTGCACATGGCCACCAGCGTGAGCGGCCTGCTCGACCACAAGCCACTGCCCATCGGCGAGTTCTTCATCGACGACCTCAGCGTGAAGGCCAGGCACTACCCGCACCGCCTCCACGATGTGCACGTGGACATCCTCCTCTCCGACAGCACCCTGCGGATCAAGGACCTCACCGGCACCATCGACGCCAGCGACCTGCACCTCAACGGCCTCGTGCGCAACCACGACCTGTGGTTCCAGGAGCGCAAGGCGGGCGAGACCCACGTGGCCATCGACTTCCGAAGCGACCAGCTCATCCTGCACGACCTGCTCACCTACCGGGGCGAGAACTTCCTGCCGCAGGAATACCGCGACGAGGTCCTCCGCGAGGCCCGCTTCCATGCCGACGCGGACCTGCGGTTCGTGGACGACGCCTTCCGCTTCGCCGACCTGCGCGTGACCAAGCTCACCGGCCGCATGAAGGTGCACCCCCTGAAGCTCGAGGATTTCCACGGTCACGTGCACATGGAGGACGACGTGCTCACCATCGACGACCTCGGCGGGCGCATGGGTCGCACCGACCTGGCCGCCGACCTGCGCGTGTACCTCGGCGACGACCCCGCCCTGCGCAAGGCGCCGGACAAGCTGCACCTGCGCTCGCGCTTCCTCGACCTCGACGCGCTGATGAACTACAGCCCCGAGCGCACCGTGGACCACGACAGCGCCTTCAACATCTTCACCCTGCCCTTCCCCGACCTGGAGCTCATCACCGACATCGGCACGCTGAAGTACCACCGATACGAGCTGAAGGACTTCCGCACGCGCCTGCACCTGAAGCCCGACCACACCCTGCAGGTGGACACCCTGAGCGTGCGCATGGCCAACGGCGAGGCTGGCCTGAAGGGCACCTTCACCGCCAGGGACCCGAAGGACATCCGCTTCACCAGCGAACTGGTGGCCAAGGAACTCGACCTCGATGCGCTGATGATCAAGTTCGACAACTTCGGGCAGGACGTGCTGCTGAACAGGAACCTGCACGGCCGGGTGAGCGGGCGCGTGCGCAGCACCTGGCCCATGCACACCGACCTCACGCCGATCCTGGAGAAGGGCGAGGCCCACCTCGACATCGAAGTGCTGGACGGCAGCCTGGTGCAGTTCACGCCGATGCATGCCATGGCCGAGTTCTTCGTGGACAAGAACCTCGACCTGGTGCGCTTCGACACGCTGCGCAACGAGCTCCACCTGAAGGACGGCGTGCTCGACATCCCCGCCATGAACCTCAACAGCTCGCTCGGCTACATGGAGATCAGCGGCAGGCAGGGCATCGACCTCACCATGGACTACTACCTGCGCATCCCGTGGAGCCTGGTGTCGCAGGCGGCGAGCACCAAGCTCTTCGGCGGCCGCCGCAAGGAGGAGGTGGACCCCGAACAGGTGGACGCCATCCAGTACCGCGACACCGACAAGCGCGTGCGCTTCCTCAATGTGCGCGTGACCGGCACACCGGACCAGTATGATGTGAGCCTGGGGCGCGACAAGCGCAGCAGGCGCTAGAAGCGCGCCACATCCACCTCGGGGTCCAACGCAGCGCCATCGAACAAGTGCGCGGCCAGGTGCTGCGCACACCACGGCGCCAGCAGCACCCCGCGTGAACCCAGTCCGTTGAGCACGGCCTGCCGCGCGGTGATGCGGCCGAGCAACGGGCGCCGGTCCTTCGACGCAGGCCGCACGCCGGCCCAGTGGCCCAGCACCTCCACGGGCCGGTCGGTGATCCGCGCCACCTTGTCCAACAGCCCCTGTCGCGCCTCCGCCGTGACGCCCTCCCACACATCGTCCCACTTGAAGGTGGCGCCCACGCGGTACACCTCGGGGCCCAGGGCGGGCGTGGGCAGCAGGAAAACGCCGCGGTGCACCATGCGCGTGAGCCGCAGGCCGGGGATGCGCACGGTGAGGCCCTCCCCCTTCACCGGAACAAGTCCGGCGGTGTCGCCGAAAGCCCCGTTGCACCACACCAGCAGCGGCGCGCTCCGGTCGTGGATGCTGACGCCGTCAACATGCTCGTGCACCGCCCCCACCTCCGCTTCGGTCAACGCACCCTCGGTGATCAGGGCGGTGCGCTGGGCATCGAGCAGGGCCGGCACTTCGAGCCAGGCGCAGC
>JBIJCH010000039.1:0-10715 GCA_044344815.1 Flavobacteriales bacterium
CTGGCCCTACCTGTACGTGATCTCCGACGGTCGCCAGTGGATGGTGGTGCGCCTGATCAGCCTGATCACCTTCCTCTCGTTCAACAGCTACCTCATCACCACCGTGATCGTCGCGGGCCTCACCTACTCGGGCATCTGGCGGCTCTACCTCACCATGTACCGCTATTTCCCGTCGCTCCACCGCGAACTGGCGATCGCCGTGCTGTTCATGCCATCGTGCATCCTCTGGGGCTCCGCCATCCTCAAGGACTCGTTCACCCTGTCGGCCTTCTGCTGGTTCATCTACGCGGTCGACCGGTTGTTCTTCGTCCGCAGTGACCAGGTCTCGGCCACCACCGCCCTGCTGCTATCCAGTGCGGTGATGCTGTCGATCAAGCCCTACATCTTCATGGCCATCTTCCCCACGGCGCTGGTCTGGGTCCTTTACAAGCGGCTCGCATCCTTCCGCAACGCCTTGGTGCAGTATGTGCTGCTGCCCGTGGGGTTCGCGGTCATGTTCGTGCTATCGGTGGCCGTGTTCAACTGGCTGGGCGAGTCGTTGGGCAAGTTCTCCCTGGACAATGCGCTGGACACGATCGTGGTGGCCCAGATGGACCTGAAGCGGGCCGAGGAATACGGTGCCAACTACTTCGACGTGGGCGAGGTGGAGGCCACCTGGGGCAGTGTGCTGTCCAAGCTTCCGGTGGCCGTGAACGCCACGCTGTTCAGGCCGTACATCACCGAGAGCCGCAACTTCACCATGATGCTCTCCGGCCTGGAGAACCTGTGGGTGCTGCTCCTGTTCATGCGGGTGCTCTGGGCCACGCGTCTGGTGCACCTGCCCGCGGCCATCGTGCGCACCCCGCTCGTTCTCATGGCCCTGTCCTTCACGGTGATCTTCGGGTTCCTTACGGGCATCACCACGCCCAACTTCGGGGCGCTGGTGCGGTTCAAGATCCCCCTGGTGCCCATGTTCATCGGAGGCATGTACATCATCCTCTTCCTCATGCGCAAGCGCAGGGCGTTGCATCGCCAGGGCCTGGCCTTCCGGTATGAGGATTACCGGGATGGTGAACCCGGGTCCAAGGCGGCCATGCGCGTGGCCTTCCTGGCCGAGGAGAAACGCAAAGGCCGATGAGCAGTACCTCGCCTCCGCGCACGATCGTGTTCCTGAGCTACTGGGGCACCGATGAGCCGCTCACGCTGGCCTCGGTGGTGCCCACGGTGCGCATGCTATTGGGCAAGGGCCTTGCCGACCGTGTGGTCCTGTGCACGGTCGAACGGGCTGGCCGCAACGTGCCACCCCCGCTCTCCATCCCTGATTGTGTTCACGTGCAGTGGAGCTCGACCGCAATTGGACCAAGGCCCCTGGCGCGTGCGCTCGATCTGCTGCGCCTGCACGTCCGCGTGGTGCGCGTGGTGCGCGAGCATCGACCGCTGCTGATCATGGCCCGGGGGGTGGTGGCCGGAGGCTACGCGCATTTCGCGTCGAAGGCGACGGGCGTACCCTATGCCGTGGACTATTTCGAGCCGCATGCCGACTACATGGCGGACGTGGGCGAGTGGCGCCGGGGCGGTCCGCTGTACCGCGGCCTGTCATGGCTCATGCGCCTGCAGCGGCGGTCGGCGCTGCGCATCGTGACCGTGGCGCGCAACTACCGGCGCATGCTCCTGGCCGATGGGGTGGCGCCCGGGCGGGTGCTGGTGGCCCCCTGTCCGGTCGACCTGGACCGCATGCGGTGCGATCCGGCGGCCCGTGCGGCGGTGCGGCGTCAGGCCGGGCTCGGCGATGGCGTGGTGGGCATCTACCTGGGCAAGTTCGGCGGGCTGTACCACCGCGAGCGCAGCCATGCGGCCTTCGCGCGGTTCCTGGAGCTTGCAGGGCCGGCATCGCGCATGGTGGTGCTCACCCCCGAGCCCGTGGAGGTGGTGTTGAACGGCCTGCGGCAGGCGGGTGCCGACCTGGAACGCGTGCATGTGGCGTATGCCCCGCACGGCGATGTGCCTGCCTGGTTGTCGGCGGCGGACGTGGCGTTCGCGCCCTACCGCGGGACACCGAGCAGCGCCTGCATCAGCCCCATGAAGATCGGGGAGTATTGGGCGGCCGGCCTGCCGGTGCTGCTCACCCGCGGCGTGGGTGACGACAGCGCCATCATCGCAGAGGACCCCGATGCCGGGGCCTTGTTCGATCCGGAGGGTGACGACCTCGATGACGCGCTGCGCGCCGTGATCGCGCGCATCGGCCCCGACCAGCGCATGCGCACGCAGGCGCTCGCCGCACGCCATCGTTCCATGCACAACACCGAGGAGGTCTACCGCGCGATCCTGGCCGCGCTGCCCGCAGGTCAACGGAACCAGGCGAGCAGCGCCTGAAGGGGCCTGCCGGCATGCCAGTAGGCGCCGGACATCATCCGGCGGATGAGGAAGCGGTTCCTGCGCAACGTGGCCCTGTCGAACAGGTCAGGCCGCTGGTGCATGTGCGAATGCACGGCATGGTAGGAACGCTCCAGTCCTTCCAGCCGGCTCATGCTCGAATGGCCTGTGATGCGGTAGTGCAGCACGGGTTCCTTCGTGTGCCCGTACCGGCGCCCTTCGGCCATGGTCATGTAGAAGAGCAGGTCCTCCGCATGTGTGATGTCCTCGTTGAACCGATAGGTCCAGCGTGGGTCCCAACGGATAAGCCAGGTGTTGCCGAAGAAGCATGAGCGGTCGAAGACGGCCAGGCGGTCGAGGGGTTCCCCGTTGAACGAGGGCACCCGTGTGCGCAGGACCTTGCCGAGGTCGCGGTCGTAGTAGATCACGGTGCCGTCCGCGAAGGTGAGGCCGGGATCGGCGGTGAGCACGTTCAGGCGCGCCTCGATGCTGCGCGGGGGCATCACATCATCGGCGTCCAGGAAGCAGATGAACGCACCATGCACATGGTCGAGGGCGACGTTGCGGGCCTTCCCGATGCCGGTGTTGGCCTGTTCGATGAGGTGGATGCGCGGGTCCGTGAACGTGCGCAACAGCTCGCCCGTGCGGTCCGTGCTCCCGTCGTTCACGATGATCAGCTCGATGTTGCGGTGGGTCTGTTCCAGCGCGGACCGGACGGCCTCGGCCACATAGGGTTCCGCGTTGTACGCGGCCATGATCACCGATACGAGGGGGCTGTCCATCGGCCGCGATCGATCATGCCTGGTCCCCTGCGATCAGGCCGGCGACCCGCTCGAGCATGCGCTCGATGGTGCGTTCCCGCGCGAAGGCCATGCGTTCGGCGCGCTTTTCGGGGGCATCCAGTTCGGCGAACCTGCGCACGGTCTCATCGAAGGTCTCCACGAACGAGGCCCGGTCGCGCGCCATCATCAGCAGGTGCGCGTGCGGGGCGTACTCCAGCGTCCAGGAGCCCATGATCACGTTGCCGGTGGAGAGGTACTCAAGCACCTTGTGCGGGTTCGCGCGCTCGAGCATCCGCTTGTCCGTCTGGAAGCTGAACATCAGGATGTCCGCCTCGCGCACGAGGGGGATGAGCTCGTCCTTGGTGCGGAGCCCCGTGAACTCCACGTTCGGCTCGGAGCGAAGCTGTTGGAACCGGGGGTCGGGGAACGCGGGGTCCAGGTTGCCGATGTACCGGAAGTGGAGGTCGGGGTGCCTGCGGGCCACCGTGAGCAGGGCTTCCCAGTCGATGTAGGTGTTGAAGAACTGGCCGGCATAGACCACCAGGCGTGGCCGTTCGCGAACGGGACGCGCATCGGGCTCCGGCATGCCCTCGAGCCACCGGCGGTCGAGCGCGTGGCCCACCTTCACCACGCGGGCCTTCGGGGCGATCCCCTGCACCCGCTGGTCGATGATGTCGGCCGTCGTCACGATGAGGTCGGCCTCCCGCATCAGCCCGTGGCCCTGGTACAGGATGTCGTAGTCGACGAGGTGGAGCAGCTTGTACCACCGGCCGCGGGGGAAGTGCTGCAGGCGGCTGGTGTCGAAGCACCAGATGAGGTCGAAGCGCACGCCGGCGGCCTGTTCGATGGCGCGGATCATGCGGCCGTAATACCATCGGTTCACGAAGGCCGGCAGCTTGTTCACGCCCTTGAGCCAGTGGGGGGCGAAGGCCAGGCGGATCGGTCCTTCACCCTGGATGGTCACGTTCGTGGTGTCCGGCCCGGCCGGCCCCCAGAAGATCACGCGGTTGCCGCGGGCCACGAGGCCCTGGGACACATGATGCTTGCTCATGTGCAGGCCGTTCCACCGCTCGGGCGAGATCACCAGGATGTCCAGGCCCGAAAGGCGGCCCACGGGCGAAGCGCTCACATCGAGTCGTATAAGGCGTTCAAGGCGCGCATCTTGATGCGGATGTCGATCACATCGCGCAGCACGGCGGTGTTGTGCTCGGCGAAGGCCTTGCGCTCGGCCGGTGAGGGCGGCGCCTCGAGCCAGGCGCGCACGGCGGCGGCGATCGCGTGGCGGTCCTTGAACGGCACCATCCGCACGCCCTTCAGCCGCGCGATGTCAAGGTCGTGCATGATGCCGCTCGCCGTGAACACGTTGGGCGCACCGCTCAGCAGCGATTCGGCGTACACCAGCCCGAAGGCCTCGGCGTGCTGGTCCTCCGGTACGTGCACGAACACGTCGAAGGCCGGAAAGAGCGCGACCACCTCGGGTTCGAAGTACACGGTGCGCCAGGAGCCTTCCGGCAACTGCTTCAGCATGGCCTCGTAGCGCGCGGTATGCGGTGTCGCCTTCCAGTTGAAGATCACCAGCTTGGCGTTCGGGTGCGTGGTGAGCAGGTCGCCGAAGGCCGGGATGGCGTGGTCGAGGCCCTTCCATTCGAAGGGGCGGGCCACCATGCCGATCACCGGGGACCGGCCGTCCGTGCCGATGCCATGCCGTTCGCACAGGGCCGCCGTGCGCGCCGGTTCGGGCACCGACACCCCGGACAGGTCGTAGCCGTGGTAGATGAGCGTGACCTTCTCCCTGGGGACCTTCTCCCAGTCCACGAGGATCTCCTCCGTGTTGCGGGTGATGGCGATGATGCGGTCGGCGAGCCGGTTGCAGAGGCGGTCGTACATCACGCCCTTCACGGGGTGGTACTTGTAGTGGTGCGTGCTGTGGTGGCGCGTGTACACCGTGCGTCCGATGCCGGTGAGCTTCGCGGCGATCAGGCCGTACATGGTGGCCTCCAGCAGGTTGAGGTGGATGATGTCCGGCCGGTCCCTGCGGTAGATGCCCATCAGTCCGCGCAGCACCCGCGGGGCATCCGTTCTTCCTCGGTACACCAGGGTCTCGCATGGGAACCCCGCCTGGCGGATGTGGCGCTGGATGTTGCAGTCATCCATCGGGTTCAGCAGCACGAAGCCGAGGTCGAACCGCGCCCGGTCCCAATGGGCCACCAGCAGCTCGTACTCCGTGCTGTCGGTGACGCTGCTCACCACGTAAAGGACCTTTTTCCTCATGACAGGTGCGGGCGGTTGAAGGTGCACATGGCGGTCGTGGCGCACGCGGGGAGGGGCCCACGGACCGGGGGGGCGGCCTTCAACGGCGGCCCAAGGTAAGACCCTATGGGCGTCGATCGGCGGGGCGGTCAGGGGCCTTCGGGAGGTGCTCATCACAGGGCGGGGAACAGGTCGCCGACCAGCGCCAGCCGCAAGGCGGCGAACAGCGCTGAACCTGCACAGAGCAGGGCGATGGACCGCAGCATGGGACGGGCCCATGGCGCGCCCGAGATCACCAGCAGGCGGGCGGAGAGCTGCATGTACAGCAGCGTGTTCACGGCGGCGAACATGATCACCACCGAGGCCGCCGTGCCGAACAGCTTCATGGCGAGGAGCACCGCCAGCAGGTTCAACAGGGTCGCGCCCGCATAGAAGCGGAACATGCGACGTTCCTTGCCCACCACGCTGAAGAGGGTGACCAGGGGCTCGCTCAACAGGCGGAAGTAGTAGAACAGGCCCATCACGGCCGTGTAACTGCCGGCCAGTGCCCAGGCCTCGCCGAGGAGCACGCGGAACACCACATCGCCGAAGAAGGTGATGAAGGTGAAGGGCAGCACACCGAGCAGCGCCAGCCGGCCATGCAGCCGGGCGGTGATGGTGCCCATGGCCGCGGGGTCGTTCGCCCGGGTCTCGGCGGCCTTCTGGTAGATCACCCCGGAAAGGCTGTAGCCGAGCAGCCGCAGCGGCATCAGCAGCAGCCCGCTGCCCATGGCGAACTGGCCAAGGCCCGTGGTGTCGTGCAACGCGGTGAGGGCGAACACCGGCACCTGCGTGGAGAAGATGGCGAGCCAGCGGCTGGGGAACACCAGCAGGGGCTGGTTGCGGTGCTCCACGAGCGCGGCGCGCATGTCCCGCAGGTCGTAGCCGGTGCGCAGGGCCTCGATGCCGTGCCTGCGCAGGCCCACGGCATAGGCGATGGTGCTCAGCGTGCGCACCAGCAGTTCGCCCAGCATGAGCCCGGAGGCGGCCCCGTGCGAAACCAGGCCCAGGCCCAGGTTGGTGAGCCGCAGCCCCACGTTCGTCGCCGGGCCCAGCTTGGTGTTCAGCGCGAAGGCCTTCGCCCGTGCCACCCACACGTACAGCAGCTGCATCACCGCCAGCACCAGCACCATGGGCGGTATGGCGTAGGTCCAGTGCCCCAGGACGCGCCAGCCGGGGGCAAGGCCGAGGAGCAGGTCCTGCCAGAGGAAGAACGGCATCATCAGCACCACCATCACCACGCTCAGCGCCAGGGTGGCGCGCGCCAGCGCCCTGAACCCCTCGTCCTCGCGCGGCAGCAGCAGGGCGTTGGGATAGGAGAGGCCGGCCACCAGGCTGAGGTTGGTGCTGATGGAGATGAAGAGCCCGTAGATGCCGTAGGCCTCGGGGCCGTAAAGGCGGGCCACCAGCGGCGTGAGCAGCAGTTGCGCGAGGGTGCTCAGCATCGCGTCCGACATGGAAAGCGCCACGTGGCGGGCGAAGCTGCCCTTGCGCTTCGCGCCGCGCAGGTCCGCGAGCAGGCCACCGGCCAGGGCCTTCAGGCGGTCAAGCAGCGGCATGGCGGCTTCGTGCTGCGGCGGTCATCTTTGCACCACCATGGAACGGAACCTCAAGGAGCTGGTGCTGTGCAGCGGGAACCCGGGCAAGCTGGCCGAGCTGCGCGCGTTGCTGCCCCCGGGTGTCACGGTGCGCGCCCTGGCCGACGTGGGCCTGCCGGACGACCTTCCGGAGACCGGGGACACGCTGGAGGCGAACGCCCTGGAGAAGGCGCGCTTCGCGTTCGAGCGCTGCGGACTGCCCTGCCTGGCCGACGACACGGGGCTGGAGGTGGAGGCGCTGGACGGTGCGCCGGGTGTGCGTTCGGCGCGCTACGCCGGCCCTGCCAAGGACCCGGCCGCCAACATGGCCCTGCTGCTCGACCGGTTGGCCGGCGTCACCGACCGGCGCGCGCGCTTCCGCACGGTGCTGGCCCTGGTGCACGCCGGAGGCGAACAGCTCTTCGACGGGGAGGTGCGCGGTGCCATCACCGAGGGGCCGCGCGGCACCGGGGGCTTCGGCTACGACCCGGTGTTCCTGCCCGAGATGAGCGACCTCACCTTCGCCGAGCTCCCCGCCGCGAGCAAGAACGCCGTCAGCCACCGGGGTCGCGCCATGTGGCGCTTCGCGCAGTGGCTGCACGAGCAGGTGGTTCAGCGCTGAAGGCATGCCTCGATCAGACCGTTCACGGCCGGGGCCACGCCGATGCCCGACACCTCGAGCATCTTGGGCAGGATGCTGGCGGGGCTGAAGCCGGGCGTGGTGTTCACCTCGATGGTGCACAGGTCGCCCGGCACCGCCTGTTCACCGGTGCCCGACCACATGTGGTCCACGCGCACCATGCCCGCGCAGCCCAGCGCGGTGTAGATCGCCTCGGACCGCTGCTGCACCATGCGCGTGACCGCCTCCGGCAGCGGGGCTGGGATCAGCTCCTGTGTGTCGGTGGCGTGGTACTTCGCCTCGTAATCGAAGAACTCGTGGCTGTGGCGCACCTCGCACACCGGCAGCGCGCGCACCGTTCCGCCCAGGCGGATCACGCCGCACGTGAGCTCCCGGCCCCGGAGGAAGCCCTCCACCATCACGGCATTGCTCTCCGTGAAGGCGCGCTCGATGGCCGGCGCCAGCCCGTCCACCGCCTTCACCTTGCTGATGCCGAGGCTGCTGCCGCTCTGGTCGGGCTTCACGAAGCACGGCAGGCCGAGCTGGTCGGTGATGGCCTTCGCATCCACCGGTGCGCCGCGTGTGAGCAGGACCGACGGCGCCACCGGGAAGTCCAGCTGGCGCAGCATCGACGTGGTGCTGAACTTGCTGAAGGTGACGGCCATGTTCAGCACGCCGCCGGTCTGGTAGGGGATCCCGAGCATGTCCAGCAGGCCCTGCAGCCGGCCGTCCTCCCCGGGCGTGCCATGGATCGCGATGAGCGCGGCGTCCACACGGCGGGGGCCTTCGCCCAGGTCCACCAGCAACCGGCCCCGGTCCAGCGCCAGGGTACGCCCATCGGGCGCCTCGGCGGTCCAGTCTTGCGGGGTGATGGTGATGTGCACCGGCTCGAAGCGTGCGGTGTCGATGGCCTCGAGCATGCGCCGGGCGCTCTGGTGGCTGATGACGGCTTCGCCGGAGTAGCCGCCGCGGAACACGGCGATCAGGGGACGGGGCATGGCGGGTCGGATGCGTCGAAGTTCCCCCGGTGGTCCCGCCGGATGGCCGCGTGGGGTGCGCCGTTGCGAACAGGCGCCTGTGGAAGGTCGGCGGGTGTGCGCTGGTGAGGCGCCTATCTTCGGCCCATGCCCGAGCGACGGCTCATCGTGAACGCCGACGACCTCGGCCTCAGCCCATCGGTGAACACCGCCATCCTGGAGGTGCACCGCGCGGGCAACCTCAGTTCGGCCACGCTCATGGTGAACATGCCCGGCACCATCGATGCCGTGGAGCGCACGCGCGGGCTGGCCGGTCTCGGCATCGGCCTGCATTTCTGCATCACCGAGGGGATGGCGCTCACCGGGGCCTCCACGCTCACCGATACGCAAGGGCGCTTCCTTGACCGGCCCACGCTGGTGCGGGCCGCCGTGCGCGGCCGCTTGCGTGCGGACGATCTCCGCCGCGAGCTCGAGGCGCAGCTGGCCCGGGCGGCCGACCTGGGGGTGCGCCTCACGCACATGGACAGCCACCAGCACGTGCACATGGTGCCCGTGATCTTCCGGGCCATCGCGCCGGTGATCGAGCGTCATGGCCTCCCGGTGCGCATGGTGGACCCGCCTTCCGGGGCGGTGCTGCGCGCGTGGCGCCGGCCCGCGAAGGCGCTGAAGCAATGGCTGAACGGCCGCTTCGCCGCACAGGACCGCGCCCTGTTCAACGGGCGCACGAACGATGCGCTGGTGAGCATTCACGACCTGGACCATCCCGGTCCGTACACCCCCTCCACATACATGGGCCTGCTCGCCGCGATCCCGGAGGACCGCGTGGTGGAGGTGATGGTCCATCCCTACATCCTCGGGAGCGATGTCACCGGGCTGTATGCGCAGGACCTCGAGCGCAAGCGGCCCTTCCTCGAGCGCTGCGTCGCGGAGCATGCGGCCCTCACCGCCGGCCCGGTCTTCGGCGGCTGCAGGCTGATCGACTTCACGGCCGCATGAGCACGGACGACCTGGTGATCGCGCCGCTCGGGGAGGGGGACCTGGAGCCCCTGGCGGCCTTCATGCGCGAGCAGAACAACGCCGCCACCGATGCCGGCCGCCTGCGCCACTGGTACCTGGACAACCCGGCCGGGCGCGCCACCGTGATCGTCGGTCGCATCGGCGGTCGCATCGTGGGTATGTCCACCACCAACGACCACCGCTTCCGCGGGCCCGGCGGGGAGGCGCTCGTGGCCATGCCCCAGAAGGTGCTCACCGATGCGTCGGTGCGGGGGCGGGGCATCTTCCAGCGCCTGTACCACGCCACCGAACAGGCCGCCCGCGCCAAGGGTGCCGGGTTCCTGCTCACGGTCACCAACGCCGCCAGCACCCCCATCTTCCTGGGGCGGTTCGGCTACGTGCGGCTGCCCGTGCCACGCATGCTCGTGTGGCCGGCGCTCCCGGGTGGCGTGCGCGGCGAGGTGCCGCCCGATGCGTGGGCTGCGCATGCCTGGACCACGGAGGATGGCTCGGTATGGCACCTGTCGCGCGATGCGGCCCACCTGCATTGGCGTTATTCCGCCCATCCCGATCGCGCGCACGAACAGCATGCGTTCGCCACGGCGGACGGCCATGCGCGCATCGTGCTCAAGCGCATCCGGCGCAGGGGCTTGCCGGTGATGCTGCTGCTGGAACTGGTGGCGACCGATCCCGGCAGCGCGCGGATGGCCCTGCGCAACGCCCGCCGCCTCGCCTGGCGCAACGGTTGCATCGCCCTGATGGGCCTTCGCACCCGGCAGCTGCTGGTCGCCTCGCGCGGCACGGTCCACCTCACCGTATCCAGCGGCTTCAACCTGCTGGTGAAAGGCCTGGACGAGGGTGCCACCGCCCGGCTCAGCGCCCAGCCCTTCGAGCTGGCCTTGGGCGATCTCGATTTCCTCTGAACCGGGGTGGTCGGCCCATCAGGCGGGGTATCTTCGCCGACCCGCGATGGAACGGCGCACCCTCACCCGCCTGCTGGCCCCCATGGCCTTGGCCCTGCTGATGCTCGGAGGCGGCTGGCTCTGGCTCCGTTCGTACACGCGGCACGATGTCGCCGTGCAGGTGCCCGACCTCAAGGGCATGACACTGGGCGAGGCCTCGG
>JBIJCH010000062.1:0-8784 GCA_044344815.1 Flavobacteriales bacterium
CTCGACCTGCAGGACCGCACCCTCATCGGCCTGCTGGTCGGCGCGCTGCTGGTGGTCGCCCTGTTCGCCTACCAGTCACTGGTGCTGCTGGGGGTGGTCCCTACGGGCATCGAGGGTTTCCTGCGCGTGTTGGGCATCTCCGTGGGTGTGCTGGTGGGGCAGGTGCTGCTGCTGCGGTCCCTGGGCGTGCTCTTCCAGGGCGATGGCGGCTTGCAGGAGTACATCTACACGGTGGTGCTCATCACCGTGCTGCTGGGCCTGCTGCTGTTGCCGGTGGTGGTCCTGGTGGCCTACCAGCCCGCCTGGCGCCTCCCCCTGCTGATGGGCGGTTCCGTGCTGCTGGCCCTGCTCGTGCTGTACCGCTGGGTGAGGGCCCTGGTGATCGGGGTGGGAGAGGGGGTGCCCCCGAGGCACGTTTTCCTTTACCTTTGCGCCGCCGAATTACTGCCTGTGGCCCTCGCCTACCACGCGGCAGCACGCTGATCCGCCCTTCCACCTCCCTAAGCCGAGCGGCCTTGAAGATCAAGACCATCCTCGTTTCGCAGCCCGAGCCCACGGACGAGAAGAACCCCTACGCGGAACTGGCGAAGAAGTTCTCGCTGAAGATCGACTTCCGCCCCTTCATCAAGATCGAGGCGGTGCCCGGCCAGGAGTTCCGGCAGGAACGGATCAACATCCTCGACCATACGGCCGTGGTGCTCACCAGCCGCAATTCGGTCGATCATTTCTTCCGGATGTGCAAGGAGCTTCGGCTCACCGTGCCTGAATCGATGAAGTACTTCTGCGTGAGCGAAAGCGTGGCCTACTACGTGCAGAAGTACATCGTGTACCGCAAGCGGAAGGTCTTCATCGGCAAGCAGAGCTTCGCCGACCTGATGGACGTGATCAAGAAGCACAAGGGCGAGACCTACCTGGTGCCTTGCAGCGACATCCAGAAGCAGGACATCCCCACGCTGCTGGACAAGGCCGGCGTGAAGTACACCAACGCGGTGTTCTACCGCACGGTGGCCAGCGACCTCAGCGACATCAAGGACCTGGCCTACGACATGCTCGTGTTCTTCAGCCCGGGCGGCATCGAGAGCCTGAAGAAGAACTTCCCCAAGTTCAAGCAGAACGGTGTGGTTATCGCCGCCTTCGGGCCCACCACGGCGAAGGCGGTGCGCGATGGGGGGCTGCGGCTCGACATCGAGGCACCCCTGCCCGAGGCCCCCAGCATGACCGGGGCCATCGAGCTATTCCTGAAGCGTGCTGCCAAGGAGGCGCGCAGCGCGAAGAAGTGACCTCCCCGGGCCCTGTCGGTCACGGGATCCACCGTTCGTTCCACACCCGGCCATGACCGCGGCAACGCGCGCCACCTTTCGGAAACACGAGCGCCTCTGCGCACGCACCACCATCCAACGCCTGATGCGGGAGGGTCGCGCGGTGAACGAGGCCCCGCTGCGCCTGATCGGCATGATCGCCCCCAACGCCACGCCGGCCCCCGCCCAGGTGGCCTTCGCGGTGCCCCGCAGGCACCTGCCCCGCGCCGTGGACCGCAACCGCGTGCGCCGCATGCTGCGCGAGGCCTACCGCCTCAACAAGCACCGGTGGTACGGCCGCCTCGAGGCCGCCGGCGTGCAATGCGCCTGGCTCGTGGTGTTCCAGGGACGCACCGTTCCCCCCCATGCACTGCTGCAGGGGAAAATAACCCGGGCCATCGACCGTTGGCTCCTTGAGCATGTCCCGCCTGCTGGCTAAGCTCCTGATCGCCCTGGTGAAGGTGTACCAGTACACCCTCTCCCCGCTGCTCCCCGGCGCATGCCGCTACACGCCCAGCTGCAGCGAGTACGGCGTGCAGGCCCTGCGCAAGCACGGTGCCTGGCGCGGCGGCCGGCTCACCCTCAAGCGCTTCCTATCTTGCCATCCCTGGGGCGGCCACGGCTACGACCCCGTGCCGTAAGGCCAGCAGGCACCGCCCCCCCGACCATCCCGACCATGATCACGCCCCTCCGCTCCTGGAAGTCCCTCGCCCTCGCCGGCCTCATCGCCGCAGGCGGCCTCGGCATCGCCGCCGGTGAGAGCTTTTTCGAGATCAGCAAGAACCTGGAGATCTTCAACGAGCTCTACAAGGAGCTCAACATCTACTACGTCGACGATACGCGTCCCGGCGAGCTCATGAAGACCGGCATCGATGCGATGCTCGAGAGCCTCGACCCGTACACCGAGTACATCCCCGAGAGCCAGATGGAGGATTACCGCTTCATGACCACCGGCCAGTACGGTGGCATCGGGGCGTTGATCAAGCGCAAGGACGGCACCATGCACATCAGCGAGCCGTACGAAGGCTACCCCGCGATGAAGGCCGGCCTGCTGCCGGGCGACGAGATCGTGGAGGTGGACGGCCGCAAGGTGGCGGGCCTCGACACCGAGGAGGTGAGCAAGCTGCTGAAGGGCCAGGCCGGCACCACCGTGAAGGTGCTCGCCCGCCGCGACAAGGCCGAGCCGGAGCTCTACACGCTCACCCGCGAGGAGATCAAGATCCCGGACGTGCCCTACATGGGCATGGTCGACCCGGTGAACAAGGTGGGCTACCTCAAGCTGAACAGCTTCACCCAGACCGCAGGCCAGGAGGTGCGCAACGCCGTGAAGGAGCTGAAGGACCAGGGCGCCCAGAAGCTCGTGTTCGACCTGCGCGGCAACGGCGGCGGCCTGCTTCGCGAGGCGGTGAACATCGTGAACCTCTTCGTGCCCAAGAACGAGCTGGTGGTGGAGACCCGCGGCCGCATCGCCGAATGGGACAAGACCTACAAGACCCTGAGCGAGCCGCTCGATGCCGCCATCCCCATGGTGGTGCTCGTGGACGAGGGCAGCGCCAGCGCCAGCGAGATCGTGAGCGGGGCCCTGCAGGACCTCGACCGCGCCGTGGTGGTGGGCGAGCGCACCTACGGCAAGGGTCTGGTGCAGCAGACGCGCGACCTGTTCTACAACAGCAAGCTGAAGGTGACCGTGGCCAAGTACTACATCCCCAGCGGCCGCTGCATCCAGAAGCTCGACTACGCCCACAAGGACAGCACCGGCAAGGCCACCGTGTTCGCCGACAGCACCCTCAAGGCGTTCCGCACCCGCAACGGCCGCCCGGTGTACGACGGCCGTGGCATCCTGCCCGACGTGAAGGTGGAGGAGAGCGAGCTGCCCAAGGTGGTGGGCGGCCTGTACACCGCCGACCTGTTCTACGACTACGCCAACCACTACCGCTGGACCCACGACAGCATCCCGCCGGCCGACCGCTTCACCATCACCGAGGAGATCTGGCAGGACTTCATGGCCTTCGTGAAGGACAAGCAGTTCGACTACGACACCGAGAGCATGGAGAAGCTCAAGGAACTGGTGGAGGCCGCCAAGCGCGAGCGCTACTACGACCATGCGAAGGGCGCCATCGACGGCCTGGAGCGCGAGCTCGCCCCCGACCGCACCGAGGACCTGCGCATGTTCCGCAAGGACATCGAGCAGGTGCTGAAGAACGAGATCGTGTCGCGCTACTACTTCCAGACCGGCCGCTACGTGGTGGCGGTGACCGACGATCCCTACCTGCGCAAGGCGCTGGAGGTGCTCAACAGCGGCACCCATGCGGGCATCCTCAGCGGCCAGGTGAAAGGCCAATAAAGGCCGGCGCAACGCGTTGAACCAGGCGTGACGGCGGCGCGCGACGGTTTCCGGTGGGTGCACCTCACCGCCCTGGCCCTGGCGGTGGTCATGGTGCCGTGGTCCACCGCGTTCCTCAGCATGGCCCAGATGCTGCTGGCGGCCAACTGGCTGGCGGAGGGCATCGTGCGCAGGGACCTCGTCGGCCGCTTCCGGCGCGCGCTCACCTCCGCGCCGGTGCTCGTGTTCCTCTCCTTCCTCGGGCTGCATGCCCTGGGCCTGCTGTGGACCACGGACCTGGCATGGGGCCTGGACCTCAACCGGATCCTGCTGCCCGTGCTGGTGTTCGGCGTGGTGCTGGGCGAGGCGCCGCCGCTGGATGCACGCGAGCTGCGCACGATCCTGCTGCTGGGGGCCTGGAGCGCCGTGGTATGCGTGGTGACCGGCGACCTCCTTTCACCGCCTGACGCCGACTACCGGTCGCTCGCCCACTTCATCAGCCACATCCGGCTGGCCCTGCTGCTGGCCTTCGCGATCGTGGTGTTCGTGCATTACGGACCCGCGCTGGCGAGGCCCTGGCGGCTCCTGGCCCTGGTGGGCATCGTGTTCGCCTGGCGCTACATCGGGGAGCTGGGAAGCCTGCAGGCCATGGCGCTGCTGCTGGTGATCGCCGCCGTGATGCTCTGGCGCACGGCGGCGGGCTGGCGGAGCGGACCGCGCTGGTCCGCACGTGCCCTGGTGGTGCTGCTGCCGGTCGCCGCCATCGCCTGGACCGCCATCACCGTGGCGGGTCGCGGAGGCCGCCAGCCCGTTCCGGTGGACCGCGGGGAGCGCACCGCCGGGGGCGAGGTGTACATGCACGACCCCGCCAACCCCCAGACCGAGAACGGTCACCTGGTATGGACCTACGTGGCCTGGGGCGAGCTGGCGCGCTCCTGGGACCTGCGCAGCGCGGTGCCCTTCGATTCCCTCGACGCCCGTGGGCGCGCCATCAGCGGCACGCTGGTGCGCTACCTGGCGAGCAAGGGCCTGCGCAAGGACAGTGTGGCCGTGATGGGCCTCACCGATGCCGAGGTGCGCTCGGTCGAGGACGGCATCACCAGCGTGCGCGGTGACCGTTGGCGGGGCCTGCGCGCCCGCATCGACGAGGTGCTGTGGGAGCTGGACCGTTACCGCGTGTACGGTGAGGCCAACGGTCATTCGGTGACCATGCGCCTCGAGTACTGGAAGGCCGGGTGGGCCATCGCGAAGGACCACTGGCCCGCGGGTGTGGGCACGGGTGACACGCGGCCCGCCTTCGCCGCGCAGTACGAGCGGATGCAGAGCCGCCTGCTGCCCGAGTGGCGGCACCGCGCGCACAACGAGTACCTCACCCTGCTCATCAGCTTCGGGGTGTTCGGCCTGGCCTGGGCGCTCTTCAGCTGGTGGTGGCCCGCATGGCGCATGGGCGCCGGGCGCGACCCCTTGTTCATCGCGTGGGCCGTGCTCTTCCTGGGGGCCTGCCTTACGGACGACACCATCGAGACGCAGGCCGGGGCGACCTTCTTCGCGCTGTACTACGCCGTGCTCGTGTTCGCCGCGCCCGGCCGCACCGTCACGGCATCGCGTCCAGCAGGCTGACCACGCGCTCCACGGGGATCGCGCGCACCTGGGCCAGCGGTCCGGCGTGCGCACCATCGGCCACAAGCGCATGGGCATCGGCGCCGATGGGGCCCCAGCGTCCCGGGTGCAGCGGCCGGTCGGTGGCGTACAGGCCGATGGCACGCCGCCCCAGTGCGGCGGCGATGTGCAGCGGGCCCGTGCTGGCGGCCACCAGGGCATCGCTCGCGCCGATCAACGCGACGAGCCGGTCCAGCGAGAGCCGCCCGCCGGCGTCCCACACGTGCGGCAGGTTCCACGGCAGCTCCTTGCGGTAGCGGTCGGCCTCGTGGACCGTGCCGGTGATGATCACCTGGTAACGCGCGGGATCCAGTGCGCGCATGAGCTCCGCGAAATGGTCCAGGCCCCATTCCACCGCGCTGCCCTTGCTCAACGGGTGCAGGAGCACCTTGCGCTTCGTGGGATCGAGCACCCGCCGCAGTTCCGCATCGGGCTCCGGCGCACGCAGACCGGTGAGCGCTGCGAGCGCGGGCAGGTCGGGGATGTCGGTGATGCCGAAGGGTGCCAGCAGCTTGATGTTCAGCTGGGCCTCGTGCAGCTCGCTGCGCCGGCGGCTGAAGGGCACGCGCACGTTGCAGGTGGTCCAGTGCCAGATGCGGTGGCTGGTGCCGATGCGCAGGGGGATGCGCGCGGACCGGCACCACCGTGCCACTTCGCGCTGCGGGAACACGTGCACCACGGCGTCGGCGCGGGCGGCCCTGAGCACCTGCACGGCACCCGCCTCACCGCTGTTGTGGAGGTCGTCCAGCGTCACCACCTCGTCCACATGCCGGCACAGGTGCAGCACGGGCGCGGTGTAGTTGCGCCCCAGGAAGATCACCCGGGTGCCGGGGAAGCGCTGCTTGATGAGCCCGGCCATGGGCAGCGTGAGCATCACGTCGCCGATGCTGTCGGTGCGGCTCAGCAGGATGCGGTCAGGCGGTGCTTGCACGGTGCAGGGCGTTGAGCTTGGCGTACTTGAGGGCCACGGCCCGGGCCGAGATGCGGGCGATGTCGAAGCCGGCGCGGCCATCGAGGAAGCCCGCCTGCAGCACGTAGCCCTGGAGGAACTTGGCCACCGGCGACAACCACCGCTTCACCGGTCCGGCCCTGCGTCCCTCGGCGAGCATCTTCCGTGCGTGCAGGTCGCTGTAGCGTTCGATGCGCTCCAGGTGGTCGGCGATGGTGTGGTAGCTGTAGTGCAGCAGGTCACCGGCGAGCAGCGTCACCGGCGTGCCGGGCGCGAGCGTGAGGGTCTCGTGCACGTGCGCACCTTCCCACCGGGCCCTACGGCGGTCGAAGAGCCGCACCTTGGTGTCGGGGTACCAACCGCCGTGGCGCACCCAGCTGCCGCAGTAGTTGGTGAGCCGGTGCATGGCGTAGGCGCCGTTCAGGCCGGAGCGCTTCGCCTCCACCAGCGAGGCCTTCAGCTCAGGGGAGAGCGCCTCGTCGGCGTCCAGGCTCAGCACCCGGTCGTGCGCGGCCTGTGCATTGGCGAAGTTCTTCTGGTCGCTGTAATCGGTCCAGGCGCGTTCGACCACCCGGGCGCCCAGCTCCTGCGCGATGGCGCGCGTGCCGTCGGTGCTGCCCGAATCCACCACCACCACGTCCTCGCACACGCCCTGCACCGATCCGATGCAACGCCCGATGTTGCGGGCCTCGTTGCGGGTGATGATGACGGCGGAGAGGGGCTGCATGGGGCGGCGCGAAGGTAGGACCCCCGGAACGGCGAAGGCCCGCTGCGCGTGCAACGGGCCTTCGCCGCAGGGGATGCCTTTGCTCAGTACAGGCCGTGCAGCACCGTGAAGCGGCCGCGGTGCACCGGCTCACCATCGCGCTTCAGCACGAAGGCGTACATGCCCTCCGCCAGGAAGGCCGTGGACACCGAGGTGCGACCCTGCAGCACCGCTCCCGAGCGCACCAGGCGGCCGCTCTGGTCGAGCACATCGATGGACAGCGCACCGCTGTTCGCGAGCGGGCCGGCCACGTCGATGAAGAGCACCCGGTCGGTGGGGTTGGGGTAGGCGGTGATGCGCGAGCCGTCGGACAGGGCGTCCATGCCCACCGTGCTGTTGAGCGTCACGCAGTAGTCCTCGGTCTCGCCGTAGTCATAGCCATCCTCACAGCCGTTCGCCGGGGAGCCGTTGTACTTCATCACCACGCGCATGCGGGTGGGCCCGGGCAGCGCGGTGGGGGGCACGGTGAGCGCACCGGTCACCGTGTTCGTGGTGGCATTGCCGCTGTCGAACACCAGGTCGCCGGCCTGGAACTGGCCGTCGTTCGCCAGGTCGATGTACACCCGCCACCACTCGTTGTAGGGGAAGAGGGCGAACTCGGGGTCGAGGCTGATGGGGTAGGTGGCGCCGATGTTGAGCAGGGTGCTCTGGCCGGTGTAGTCGCCGTAGCCGTCATCGGAGCCGCTGGTGTTGTTGATGGTGCCGATGGTGACGTTGCCGATCCACTCGGCCGTGGCGTCATCGGCCACGCTGGGGCAGTAGGTGTTGTCGATGCAGGCGCCGCAACCGGGCGTGGTGAAGGAGGCGCTTGCGCTCCAGGGGCTCGGCGAACCGTTGCAGGTGCTGCTCATCTCCACGTCGTACGCCGCGCAGCTGTCGAGCCCGGTGAGCGTGGTGCTGGTGCCCGTGAGCCCGGTGACGGTGGTCCACGTGGTGGTGCCCTGCACGCGGTAGCGCAGGTCGTAGGTGCCCGCCACGAGCACGGTGCTCCAGTCCACCGTGGCGCTCACCGCATCATCGGCCTCGGCCGTAACGGCCAGGGGTGCGGTGCAGCAGCCCTCGCTGGTCCACGTGAACGACTGCGAGAAGCCGCTGGTGGTGGTGTCGCAGGTGGCCTCCACCTGGAACTCGTACTCGGTGCAGTTGCTGAGGCCGGTGATCACGACCGCATTGTTGATCACCCCCGGGAAGCTGGTCCACGCGCCGCCGCCCACGGGGCGGTACTGCAGGTTGAAGGTGGGCGTGCCCACGGCGCTCCAGCCCAGGGTGGCCTGGCCCAGCCCGTTGTTGGAGGCGTTGAGGTTGTACGGGTTGGGGCAGCTGCCGCAGTTGTTCATGATCCACTGCACGCTGTTGCCGGCGTTGATGCGGCCGCCGGTGACGGTGTTGCCGGGCAGGTTGCCCACCTGGTCCACGCCGTTGAAGAGGGCCTGCCGGGCGTACAGCGCGCCGGCCTCCGGGTCGCCCTGCATCAGCGCGGCGAAGCTGGCGCACGGGGCGCTGCAGATGAGGCCGATCACACCGGCCGTGAGCGGGCTGGCGAAGCTGGTGCCGCTGGTGCTGCCGTAGCCGCCGCCGATGGAGGTGGTGTAGACGTCCTCACCGGGCGCGCCCACATCGATGGTGGCGGCGCCGTAGCCGCTGAAGGTGCGCACGTCGGCATCGTTGGTGGCCGTCACGCTGATCATGAAGTCGCTGCTGCACGCCGTGGGCATGTCGCCCACCACGTCCACGTTCACGTTGTTGTTGGCCGTGGCGCCGCAGTTGAGCACGCCCTCGGAGCCCAGCG
>JBIJCH010000041.1:0-10657 GCA_044344815.1 Flavobacteriales bacterium
CGTCCGCGTCCAACACGCTGGTATACCTGCCGGTCATGCCGAAATAGGCCCCGGTCACCTGGTTGCTGTCGCCCAGGAGCGTGCGCGGACGTTCCTCGTCCTGTGCCGAGGCGAAGAGGGCCGGCGTGCAGGCAAGCAAGGCGAGAAGGGGACGGAACGGTGTGCGCATGACCGAAAATCAGGACTCCATGTGGCTCGTTCATCGCAGGCGGTCCAGCAGCATCCGCAGCACCACCCGGTCGATGGGCAGCGTCATGTGCTCCTCGCTGGCCCCGTGCAGCGGGATCCAGCGGAAGCGCTCCTGGTCGTGGCCGCCTTCCAGTCCCTCGAAGGGCTCCGTCACCACGGGAATGGCCGCCGGATCGGGCACGCGGAACATGTAGTACACGCTCACCACCTGCATCGGCGTGGTGTGGAAGGCGCTCTGCTGGAAGAAGTCGGTGGTGTAGAAGTGCACCACGTCCAATGCCTCCACCCCGATCTCCTCACGCACCTCGCGCACAAGGGCGTCCTTGAGGCCCTCGCCGTACTCCAGCCCGCCGCCCGGGAACTTGGTGATCCGGTGGCCCTTGATCAGCTCGTCGGCCACGAGCAGGCGGCCTTCGTGCAGCAGCAGGCCGTACACGCGCAGGGTGAAGGTGGCAGCGCTCATCGTGTCACAAAGGTCTGCGCACGCGCAACATCTCGCGCTTGCCGGGCGGCCCGGGCAGGCGCTCCACGATGAACCCGACCTCCAGCAGGGTGCGGCGCACCGCCCCCTTGGCGCAATAGGTCACCAGCACGCCGCCCGGCGCCATGGCCTTCAGTGTGTGCCGGAACACCTCCGGCGTCCACATCTCCGGCTGCGTACCCGGTCCGAAGGCGTCGAAATACACCAGGTCGAACGCGCCTTCATCAGGAAGGTCGAGCAGGGCCGTGCGCCGCGGAAGGAACCGGAACGTCCGGGAGGCGGCATGCTCGCTTCCCGCCGGGGTCCGCATCATCGCGTGGAACGCATCGGTCAGCTCCGGCCGTCCGATGGCGGCCGGATGGTCCACGGCCTCGAGCGTGGCCGGCGGAACGGGGAAAGGCTCCAACGCGGTGTACCGCACCGTGCGGCCCGTGCGCTCCGCCTCGGCCCAGGTGAGCAGCAGGTTCAGGCCCGTGCCCAGGCCCACTTCCAGGATGCGCAGGGGCTCCATGGGCACCGCTCGGAACCCGTGCTCCACGAACACGTGCAGGGATTCGCTCACGGCACCATGGACGGAATGGTACCGTTCATCGAGCTGCGCGGAATACAGGGTCCGCGTGCCGTCGCGCGTGATCAGCACCGCGAGGTCGGTGGGAGGGACGAAACCGGGATGCGGCACTGACAGGGGGACGGGCTTGGGGTATCTTCGCAAATGTATCCGTGCACCATGCGACGACTCCTGCTCTCCAGCCTCCTTGTCCTTGCCGCGATGACCTCCCCCGCCCAGCAATGGGTGGAGCTGATGATGGACCCCGACGTGCCGTTCGACCAGGTGCGGTCGGCATACGATGCGTGGGCCGCCGCGCACCCGGTGGAGCGCAGCAAGGGCCGCAAGGTGTTCGAGCGCTGGGCGTGGTTCATGGAGCCGCGCACCCGGGCCACGGGGCAGCGTCCCGACCCCGCCGCCTATGCACGGGCGTGGAAGAAGGTTGCCGCCCAGCAGCGCAACACCACCGGCAAGGCCTCGGCCAACTGGACGCCCATGGGTCCCACCAGCTGGCTCTCCACCAGCTACAACCCGGGCAACGGGCGCATCAACGTGGTGGCCGAGGACCCCGCCACGCCCACCACCATCTACGCCGGCGCTCCCAGCGGTGGCCTCTGGCGAAGCACCGACAACGGGGCGAGCTGGGCACCCTTGTTCACCGAGCTGGCCACCATCGGCGTGAGCGGCATCGCCATCCACCCCGCCAACGGCACCCTCTTCGTGGCCACCGGTGATGGCGATGGCGCTGATGCGTACAGCATGGGCGTGATCAAGAGCACCGATGGCGGGGCCAGCTGGAGCGCCACCGGGCTCGACTGGACCACGGCGCAGGTGCGCACCACCAATGCGTTGCGCATGCACCCCACCGATCCCGACATCCTGTTCTGCGCAAGCAGCCATGGCCTGTGGAAGACCTCCGATGGCGCCAACACCTGGGCCAAGGTGGCCGAGGGGCGCTTCCGCGACGTGGAGTTCAAGCCCGGCGACCCCGGCGTGGTGTACGCCACCACCGACCAGTTCTTCCGCAGCACCGACGGCGGAAGCACCTTCGTGCAGGTGACCACCGGCCTGCCGCCCGACACCGATGTGAACCGCATGCAGGTGGCGGTGACCCCGGCGGACCCGAACATGGTCTATGTGGTCGCGGGGCGGCAGGACGACTCCGGCTTCCGCGGCCTCTACCGCAGCACCAACAGCGGCGCCTCGTTCACCCTGCGCAGCAGCTCGCCCAACCTGTTCGGCTACTATGAAACGGGCACCGACGCCGGCGGACAGAGCTGGTACGACATGGCCCTGGCCGTGGAGCCCGGCAACGCGCAGCGCGTGTACGTGGGCGGCATCAACGTGTGGAAGAGCACCGACGGCGGGCTCACCTGGAGCATCAAGAGCCACTGGATCCACCCCTCCCTCTTCGGCTACACGCACGCCGACATCCACGACCTCACCTTCCACGGCAACCGCCTGGATGTGGGCAGCGACGGCGGTGTGTTCCGCAGCACCAACGGGGGCGACGACTGGACCGACCTGAGCGCGGGCCTCGACATCACCCAGTTCTACCGCCTCGGGAGCAGCGTGGACGACGCCTCGCTCCTGCTGGCCGGCGCGCAGGACAACGGCTGCAACCTGCTCGACGGGGTGCAGTGGACGCACGTGCTCGGGGCCGATGGCATGGAGTGCCTCATCACCCCGGGCGAGCCCGCCGTGCAGTACGCCTGCCAGCAGAGGGGCGCCATCTACCGCAGCGACGACGGCGGCCAGTTCTTCAACCCCATCTTCAATGCCATCTCCGAGGAGGGCGGCTGGGTCACGCCCTACGTGCTCGTGCCGGGCAGCACCGATGTGCTCATCGCCGGCTACAAGAACCTGTGGCGCAGCGACGATCGCGGCGACAGCTGGACCCAGCTCACCAGCTTCAACACCCAGCGGAACGTGCAGGCCATCGCCGTGGCCCCCTCCAACACCGCCGTGATCTACTACGCCAACGACCTGGTGATGCGCCGCTCCATCAACAACGGCTCCAGCTGGCAGACCATCGGCACGGCCCTGCCCGATCAGGTGGTGACCGCCATCGTGGTGGACCCGCTGGTGAGCGACCACCTGTGGGTGAGCCTCTCGGGCTACAGCGATGGGGAGAAGGTGTTCGAGAGCACCGATGGCGGAACCACCTGGACCGACCGCAGCGGCAACCTGCCCAACGTGCCGGCCAACACCCTGGTGCTCGACCCGGTGACCGGCGGCCTCTATGTGGGCACCGACATCGGCGTGTTCTACCGCGACGACCAATTGAGCGACTGGCAGCCCTTCAGCCAAGGCCTTCCCAACTGCATCATCACCGAGCTGGAGGTGCACGCCGCGACCGGCAGGCTGCGCGCCGCCACCTACGGGCGCGGCCTGTGGGAGACCGACCTCTTCACCTGGAGCGGAGCACCGCCTTACGCCGCGTTCACCACGTCCTCCTCGTCGATCTGCGCCGGGGAGGCGATCACCTTCCACGATGCGTCCATCGAGGCCGCTCCGGGGTGGTCGTGGTCCTTCCCCGGTGGATCGCCGGCCGGCAGCACCGCTCCGTCCCCCACGGTCACATATGCCACGCCCGGCACCTATCAGGCCTCGCTCACCGTGGCCAACACCTTCGGGGCCGACACCTACACCGCGCCCATCACCGTGACGGTGCTGCCGAACCCCGTCACCGTGACCGTGGTGCTCGACAACTACCCGCAGGAGACCTCATGGAGCATGGTGAACGACCTCACCGGCGCGGTGGCCGCCACCGGCGGACCCTACCTGGGGCATGAGGACGGGAGCACGGAGACCGCGACCTTCTGCCTGGAGCAGGGCTGCTACACCTTCACCATCGCCGACAGCTACGGCGACGGCATCTGTTGCGACCAGGGCACCGGCTCGTTCACGGTGACCAACCCCGACCTGGGCACGATCGCCAGCGGGGGCACCTTCGGCTACAACGCCTCCGCCGGCTTCTGCGTGAGCATCGCCACGGGCTCCTCTCCGGCAGCATCGCCCGCCCTGCTCGATGTGCGCCCGGTCGACGCGGACGGCCTCTTCGCGATCGACCTGCCCGGCGCTCCGCGGCAGTACCCGTTGCAGGTGATCGACGCACTCGGCCGGCGCGTGCGCGATGAAGGTGCATCGCTGGGAGGGTCACCGCACCTGCTCGACCTGCGCGGCCTGGGCGCGGGCGCCTACCTGATCGCCGTGAACGCCGGCGACCGCATGCTCACCGCGCGCGTGGTGGTGCCCTGAACGGGAACGGACCCGTGACCGGGCCCGTCCGTGGGAATGGTGGTCGATCACAACACCCGCACCTCGGTGCGGCGGTTGCGCTGCTTGTTCGATTCGCTGCCGTTGGGCACGACCGGCCTGATGGAGCCGTAGCCCTTGGCCTCGAGCCGGTCCTCCTTCACGCCGTTGGCCACCAGGTGGTCCTTCACGGCCTTCGCGCGCGCGCTGCTCAGTTCCTCGCTGTGCGCCATGGAACCGTCACTGTCGGTATGCGCGCCGATCTCGAGGCGGAGCCCGGGATTGTCGCGCAGCAGGGAGAGCAGCGCGTCCAGCTCGGCGAGCGAGGCCTTGTTCAGGTCGGCGCGGTCCTTCTCGAAGAACACATTGCGCATCACCTCCTGCTGGCCCGCCGCGAGCGGCTGCAAAGTGATGTTGAGGTCCAGGTCAACGTTCCCGCCGCCGCCCTCGGGCACGGTGATGTGCTCTGAACGGAACAGATGACCCGGGGCCCGCACGTGCAGTGCGTAATCGCGCCCGCCGGGCACCACCGCGAGGAACTCGCCGGTGGCAGGGTCGGTGCGAAGGCTCAGCACCAGGTGCGCATCAGCGAGGTCCTTCAGCTCCACCAAGGCATCCAGGCCGGCGAGCATCCGGAGGTCCTTCACCGTGCCCTTCAGCATCACCGTGTTGTGCGTGGCGCCCTGCGTCACGGGGGCGCCGCCGGACGCGCTCACCATGTCGTTCACCGACTCATCGGGCAGGAAGTTCACCCGGTACAGGTCGTCCTCGCCCATGCCGCTCATGCGCACGCTGCTGAAGTAGCCCGTGCGGCCGTCGGCGGTGAGCACGAAGAAGAGGTCGTCATCCGGACCGTTCACCGGCCAGCCGAGGTTGGCGGCCTTCGTCCATTGGTCCCCGTTCAGTTCGCTCTTGAACACATCGTAGCCGCCCATGGTGGTGTGGCCCTTGCTGCTGAAATAGATGGTGCGTCCGTCGGGGTGCACGAAGATGCCGTCCTCGTCGTGCACGCTGTTCACCATGGGCCCGAGGTTCTCGGGCTCACCCCAGGTGCGCAGTTCGTCCACCCAGGGACTGCGCCAGATGTCCTGGCCACCGATGCCGCCCTCGCGGTCGCTCACGAAGTACAGCCACTTGCGGTCGAAGCTGTACCACGCGCTGCTCTCGTGACCTTTGGAGTTCACCTGGGGGCCCATGGACACCGGTTCGCTCCAGCGGTCGCCGGTGCGCCGGCTCTCGTACAGGTCGCCCATGCCGCGCTCATCGCGGTAGATCACCATGGTGCGGCCATCAGTGTAAAGGCCCACGGAGGCATCGTTGCCGTTGGTGTTCACCGGCGGCGCCATCGGGACCGGATCGGTCCACTCCCCCTTCTCCAGCCGGCAGGTGTAGATGTCCTCGAAGTATTCGTTGGTGGCCTTGTTGAGGCGTCCGCCGGTGGTGTTCGAGCGGCGGCTGGTGAACATCATCTGCTCGCCATCGGCGCTGATGAGCACGCCGTAATCGGCCACCTCGCTGTTGATGCGCGGGCCGAGGTTCTCCACCTGGGCACGCACCGGGCGCGCCGACAGGCTGCGGCCGTTGCGGCATTCCGTGATGTGCTTGTCCGACCGGTTGTAGGTCTCCACGGGATCGGGGATGCCGCGGGCAACCTCCTTGTGCCGCTCGAACGCCGCGATGGCCTTGTCCCACTCGGCGTTCAGCTGGTAGGCGTAGCCCAGCAGGAAGTGGATGCGCGGGATCTCGGGGTCCAGCGCGGCGGCCTTCTCGAAGTAGTACAGGGAGCGGTGATGGTAGCGCCCGTTGAGGTGGCACAGCCCCATCTTCAGGTTGAGCGTGGGGTCGTCGGGCATGGCGTTGTAGGCCTGCTCATACAGGTCCAGGGCCTGGGCGAAGTGCGCCCCGCCATCGTCGAAAAGCCCGTCGGCCGTGCGCATGGCCTCGCGTGCCTGGCGCATCATCTCGGGACCGGCCTGTCCAACGGCCTGCACGGTGAAGGCCCCGGTGAACAGGGCCAGGACCAGGTGGAACTTGGTGTTCGCCATGGGTCGCCGTTTTTCGCACGGCGGCTGTTCATACGCGATCCGGCCGAACAGGTTCCGCCCTCCGCCCGCCGGGATACCTTGCGGCCCTCCATCATCTGCGCATCCATGGCCAAGAAGAAGACCACCGCCAAGGCCGGCAAGGCCCTGCTCCCTCCCCGCTCCATCGACTTCCTGCACCGCTACCTCAACAACGCCTCCCCCACCGGCTTCGAGTCCAAGGGCCAGCAACTATGGCTCGAGTACGTGAAGCCCTATGTGGACGACCACTTCGTCGATCCGTACGGCACCACCGTGGGTGTGATCAACCCCGACGCGAAGTACAAGGTGGTGATCGAGGCCCATGCCGACGAGATCAGCTGGTTCGTGCACTACATCACCAAGGACGGTTTCATCTATGTGCGGCGCAACGGCGGCAGCGACCATGTGATCGCCCCCAGCAAGCGCGTGAACATCCACACCCCGAAGGGCATCGTGAAGGCCGTGTTCGGCTGGCCCGCGATCCACGTGCGCAACGGCAAGAACGACCCCGTGCCCAGCCTGGAGAACATCTTCCTCGACTGCGGCTGCAGCAGCGACAAGGAGGTGCAGGAGCTGGGGGTGCACGTGGGCTGCGTGATCACCTACGAGGACGAGCTGATGGTGCTGAACGAGCGCAACTTCGTGGGTCGTGCGCTGGACAACCGCATCGGCGGGTTCATGATCGCCGAGGTGGCCCGCCTGCTGAAGGAGGAGCGCACCAAGCTTCCCTACGGCCTCTACATCACCAACAGCGTACAGGAGGAGGTGGGGCTGCGCGGCGCCGAGATGATCGTGGAACGCATCCGCCCCGATGTGGCCATCGTGACCGACGTGACGCACGACACCCAGACGCCGATGATGAACAAGATCAGCAACGGCGACATCAGCTGCGGCAAGGGGCCCGTGCTGGCCTACGGACCGGCCGTGCACAACAACGTGCTCCAGGTGATCCTCGACGCCGCCGCCAAGGAGCGCATCGCCTTCCAGCGTTCGGCCGTGAGCCGCGCCACCGGCACGGACACCGATGCCTTCGCCTACGGCGCCGCAGGCGTGCCCAGCGCCCTCATCAGCCTGCCCCTGCGCTACATGCACACCACCGTGGAGAGCGTTCACCGCAAGGATGTGGAGGACGTGATCCGCCTGATCCACGCCTCCCTCAAGCGCATCAAGGCCGGGCAGGACTGGCGCTACCACAAGTAGGCCCATGGCCCACTTCGACGACAACGCGCGCACCGGGCTGCACGCCCTGGCCCTGGGCGCGTTGCTCATTGGTGTGCCCGTGCTCGTGGTGCAGCTGATCGACGCATGGCAGACCCTTCCAGTGACCACCGACACGCACCTCCTTCTGATCTTCCGCAACGGCTACCTGCTCCCGACGGACGGCCCCCAGCTCACGCTGAGCGGCGCCACCCGGATGGAGCGCGTGGGCCTTGCGGCGGCCACTGCGGTGCTGGCCGGAACCCTCGCCACCCTGGCCTGCACCCCGCTGCGGCGCCGCGTACCGCATTGGGCCGTGGGCCGTTGGACGGCCGGCATCGCACTGCTGGTGCTGGTGTGGTCGGCGCTCGCCCTTCCCGTGGAGGACGCCCGCGTGGAGGACGGCCGCATCGTGCGGCACTCACGCACCGCGATCCTGGGCGAGCTGGCGCTGCCCTTCACGGGCACCACGCAGGTGCTGGACACCCCGCAGCCTGCATGGGAGCGGGAGGAGTGGCCCGATGGGCGCAGCGTGCTCCTCGTGCGGGTGGGGGCGCAGCGCCTGCCCGTGGCCAGCACGCGCGCCGACCACTCGGCGGTGGACGCCGCCCTGGCCCTGCTCAACCGCGGACAGTGACGGCACCCGCACGCCGGTGGCCCTATCCCGCACGATGCCCCGGACGGTGCGCGGATCGGCGCGCCCGTGCGCACGGCACGGCGTAGTTTCGCAGGGCATGCGCAGTTCCGCGGCCCTCCTTCTTGTCATCGCGCTGCCCGCCCTGGCGCAGGACACGGACACCTATCCCAGCGATGTGGTGAACGCGTACTACCGGCTGTGCAAGCCGATGGTGACCACCACCCCGGAGATGACCCCGCCCGCGGCGGCGCGCGTCTTCGGGTACATGGGCGTGGCCCTGTACGAGGCCGTGGTGCCGGGCATGCCGGGCCATGCCTCGTTGCAGACGCAGCTGCCCGAACTGGGGCCCTTGTTCGCGGTGGTGCCCGGGCAGGCCTACCACTGGCCCACCGCCGCGAGCCACGCGCTGTGCCTGATGATGGACAGCCTGTTCTTCAACATGACCCCGCAGCTGCGCGCCGACCTGTACGCCGTCCGCGACGGATACGATGCACAGTTCGCCGGCCAGGTCCCGCTGCAGACCATCGTCCGCTCGCAGGCCTTCGGCCAGGCCATCGCCCTCGGCGTGCTCGACATGGCGCGCACCGACGGTGGGCACCGGTCGCAGCTGGGCACCACCGACCCGAACTACGTGCCGCCGGTGGGACCCGGCCTGTGGATCCCCGAAGGCGGGCAGACCGCGCTGCTTCCCCGTTGGGGGGAGAACCGCCCCTTCCTCGCCGCCGACACCACGGGCGCCGCGTCCGCGCCCGGACCGCCACCCTTCTCCACCGCCCCGGGCTCCACGTGCCATGATGCCGCGCTCGACGTGTACAACGCGGTGCTCAACATCACCACCTGGCAGCTCACCACCGTGAGCTACTGGGCCGATGGCCAGCTCACCCCCGGCGGCCACAGCATCCAGATGCTGGAGCAGCTCATGCGGCGCGAGGGCCGCGACCTGGCCTTCGCCGCGCGTGGTTATGCCATGATGGGCATCGCGCTCTCCGATGCGTTCCTCACCTGCTGGCGCTCCAAGTACCGCCACAGCTGGCAGCGACCGCGCAACCACATCAACCTGTACATCGACCCGGACTGGAACACGTGGATCCCCACGCCGCCCTTCCCCGACTACACCAGCGGGCACAGCACCCAGAGCGGCGCCTGGGCCGCTGTGATGACCGAGCTGTTCGGCGACCCCTTCACCTTCGTGGACAGCACACACGGTCCGCTGCACGGCGGCCCCCGCACCTACGCCGATTTCCGGAGCGCCGCGGAGGAGGCCGCCCTCAGCCGCTTCTGGGCCGGGCTGCACTTCGCCTACGCCAACAACGACGGGCTCGATGCCGGTGCCGCCGTGGCCGCCAACGTGATCGCGCTCTTCAACGGGCTGGCCACCGGACTTCCCGCCCCTGTTACCGGCGCACCGCTTCCGCGTGCCTGGGCCGCCAACGGCGTGCTGCAGGTGAACGGCATCACAGGGCCGTGGAACGTGCACGATGCCATGGGACGCATCCTTCTTTCCGGCAACGGCGAAGGGGCCTTCGCACTGCCAGCGCCGGCCGGCGCCTGGTGCGTGCTGCGCGGCCGGGAAGGCGCGGTGCGCTTCGTGCACCTGCCGTAACGCTGGACAGCCCGTGCCATGCAGGACTACCTTGCGGGGAACGCCATGCCCATCCGCTTCATCAAGGCCCGCGATACCTGGCCGCTGCGCCACCTCGTGCTGCGCCCCGGCCAGCCGCTGGACAGCTGTGATTTCCCCAACGACCGGGGCGAAGGCGCGTTCCACCTGGCCGTGGTGAAGGACGATGTGATCGTGTGCATCGGCTCGTTCTACAAGGAGGTCCACCCCGACCTGAAGGGCTGGAAGCAGTACCGCCTGCGCGGCATGGCCACCCATCCCGATCACCGGGGCCGGGGCCATGGCACCGAACTGCTCCTGTTCGCCATCGACCACCTGCGCGCACAGAAGGCGGACCTGCTCTGGTGCAACGCCCGCGACAACGCGCTGCCCTTCTACCAGGGCCTGGGCTTCACCGCGCACGGCGGCGTGTTCGACATCCCCGGCATCGGTCCGCACCACCTGCTCACGTTGAAGCTGTGACCGCCGCTTAGCTTCGCCTGCGATGCCCCCGCTGCGCCCCACCAACAAGGCCCTCCCAGGCCTGTTCCTGGCGCTGGCACTGGGCCTGCGGTTCGCCTGGGTAGGCGCGAACGAACTCGCGCACGACGAGCCCTTCACCGTCTTCTGGTCGCAACGCCCCTGGCCCGAACTGTGGGCCATGTTCCGCACCGAGAACAACCCG